>CAMHDC010000134.1 GCA_946183765.1 uncultured Clostridia bacterium
TTCTGCTGCGTCAACTGGCGCAATCTGATCCTTTATCTTTTGCTGACCGTTCTGGCGGTGGTCCTCCTCTGCCTCCTTCCCCGCTGGGTATTGTGCTTTCTCGTTGCTGCCCTGGCCCTTGGCTGCGGGGCACTGCTGATGTTGAAACGATAGATTGGCATAAGGCTAATTATCCATGACTCACACTGGTCATTCTCCTACAAGGCCTAATGCGTCATTCTTCGTAAACATATGAAAAGAGGCGCTCCGTGAAGGGCGCCTCTTTGAGGTCGGATTTCGACTTACTCCAGGTTATCCAGCTTCTTGTAGTAGTCGATCTTGTCGTAAGCTTCCCGCTCGGCCCGGGCAAAGAGCTCGGCAGCGATCTCGGGGAACTGCTTCTTGAGGGCGGCATAGCGGCCTTCGCCCAGGATGAAGTCCTGGAAGGAGGACTTGGGATCCTTGGAATCCAGGGTGAAGGGATTCTTGCCTTCCGCGGCCAGCTCCGGATTGTACCGGTACAGGGGCCAGTAACCAGCCTCCACGGCCTTCTTCGCTTCCAGCTGAGAATGGCTCATGTTGATGGTGTGGTTGATGCAGGGAGCGTAGGCGATGATCAGGGACGGACCATGATAGGCCTCGGCCTCGTTGACCGCCTTGAGCAGCTGCGCAGGATCGGCGCCCATGCAGACCTTGGCCACATACACATAGCCGTAGGACATGGCCATGAGGCCCAGATCCTTCTTCTTGGTCCGCTTGCCGGCCGCCGCGAACTTGGCGATGGGGCCGGTGGGCGTGGCCTTGGAGGACTGACCGCCGGTGTTGCTGTACACCTCGGTATCCACCACCAGCACGTTCACGTCTTCGTCCATGGCCAGCACGTGATCGAGTCCGCCGTAGCCGATATCATAGGCCCAGCCGTCGCCGCCGAACACCCAGATGGACTGCTTGGTGAGCAGGTCGGCGTTCTCGATGACCTTGCGAGCCAGGGTGCAGGCGTCACAGTCGCAGCCCTCTTCCACGCCGTCCTTGCAGGCGGCCAGGAGCTTGTTGCCCGCGGCACGGGAGGCCTCAGCCTCGTCCATACCAGCCAGCCACTCAGCACCGGCTTCCTTGATCTCGGCGGTGGCCCAAGGCACCGCGATGAGCTTCTCCACGGCGTCCTTCAGGCCCAGACGGCGCTGCTTGTTGGCCAGGTTGATGCCGTAACCGAACTCAGCGTTGTCCTCGAACAGGGAGTTGGCCCAAGCGGGGCCCTGACCCTTGGCGTTCTTCGCATAGGGCACGGTGGGAGCGGAACCGCCGTAGATGGAGGTACAGCCCGTGGCGTTGGCGATGACCATGCGATCGCCGAAGAGCTGGGTGAGGAGCTTGATGTAGGGGGTCTCGCCGCAGCCTGCGCAGGCGCCGGAGAACTCGAAGAGGGGCTTGAGGTACTGGGAGCCCTTGACGGTCTTCCGGTTCACCTTCACGTCCTTCTCGGACAGGGTGTCGGCATAGTCCCAGTTCTTCTCGTCGGCCTTGGCTTCGTGGAGGGGCACCATCTTCAGGGCCTTCTCCTTGGCCAAGCAAACGTCGATGCAGTTGCCGCAGCCGGAGCAATCCAGGGGGCTGATCTGCATACGGTAGGTGAGCCCTTCGAATCCCTTGCCGGCCGGCTTGGTCACGAAGCCCTCGGGTTTGTTGGCCTCCTCCTCGGCGTTGAGAAGGAAGGGACGGATGGCGGCGTGGGGGCAGACCAGCGCGCACTGGTTGCACATGAGGCACTTCTCGGGGATCCACTCGGGGACGGTCACGGCGATGCCGCGCTTCTCATAGCGGGTGGTGCCGGTGGGCACGGTGCCGTCGGGAGACATGGCGGACACGGGCAGCGCGTCACCCTCCTGGGCCAGGATGGGCTCGATATAGCTCTTGAAGTAGGGATCGTCGGTCACAGGCACGACCTTGGCGCCCTCGGTGGTGGTGGCCCAAGAGGCGGGGTACTTGATCTCCTCCACCGCGTTGATGCCGATGTCGATGGCGTCGTAGTTCTTCTGGACCACGGCGTCGCCCTTCTTGGCGTAGGACTTCTTGGCGGCAGCCTTCATGAAGGTCACGGCGTCCTCAACGGGGATCACGTTGGCCAGCTTGAAGAAAGCGGCCTGCATGATGGTGTTGATACGGCCACCCATGCCGACCTGCTGGGCCAGCTTGATGGCGTCGATGTTGTAGAACTTCAGATGGTTCTTGGCGATGGCGTTCTTGAGGGAAGCGGGCAGCTCCTCCTCCATCTCAGCAAGAGTCCAGGGGCTGTTCAGCAGGAACGTACCGCCTTCCTTGATGCCGCTGACTACGTTGTACTTGGTCACGTAGGAGGGGTTATGGCAGGCCACGAAGTCCGCGCTGTCGATGAGGTACGGGCTCTGGATGGGGGTCTTGCCGAAGCGCAGATGGCTGACGGTGAGACCGCCGGATTTCTTGGAGTCGTAGGCGAAGTAGCCCTGAGCGTACATATCGGTATGGTCGCCGATGATCTTGATGGAGTTCTTGTTGGCGCCCACGGTGCCGTCGGAGCCGAGGCCGAAGAACTTGCAGGAGATGGTACCCTCGGGAGCCGCGTTGACGGTGGGGCCGAGAGGCAGGCTCAGGTTAGTCACGTCGTCAATGATGCCCACGGTGAAGTGGTTCTTGGGCTCAGCCTCGCTGAGATTGTCATAGATGGCCTTGACCATGGTGGGGTTGAATTCCTTGCTGCCCAAGCCGTAGCGGCCGCCCACGACCACCAGGTCGTTCCGGCCGGCTTCACGGAGCGCTGTGCAGACGTCGGTGTACAGGGGCTCGCCCAGGGAGCCGGGCTCCTTGGTGCGGTCCATGACGGCCAGCTTCTTGCAGGTGGCGGGAATGGCGGCGAGAAACTTGTCCGCCACGAAGGGACGATACAGACGGACCTTGATGAGGCCCAGCTTCGCGCCCTTGGCATTCAGGTAATTGATGGTCTCCTCAGTCACGTCGGCGCCGCTGCCCATGATGACCACCACGCGGTCCGCATCAGGCGCACCCACATAGTCGAACAGATGGTAGGGCCGGCCGGTGAGGGCGCTGACCTTCTCCATATAGTCCTCCACGATGGCGGGCACTGCCTCGTAGTACTTGTTGGCCGCTTCGCGATTCTGGAAGTAGATGTCGGGGTTCTGCGCCGTGCCGCCCAGGTGGGGATGCTCGGGGTTCAGAGCCCGCTCACGGAACTTCTTCACCGCGTCATAGTCCAGGAGCTTGCCCATGTCCTCGTAGTCGATGGCTTCGATCTTCTGTACCTCGTGGGAGGTGCGGAAGCCGTCGAAGAAGTGAACGAAGGGCACGGACGCCTTGATGGCGGACAGGTGAGCGACCAGCGCGAGATCCATGACCTCCTGGACGGAGGCGGACGCGATCATGGCGAAGCCGGTCTGACGGCAAGCCATGACGTCGCTCTGATCGCCGAAGATGGACAGGGCGTGGGTAGCCAGAGCGCGGGCGGAAACGTGGAACACGCCGGGAAGCAGCTCGCCGCTGATCTTGTACATATTGGGGATCATCAGCAGCAGGCCCTGGGAAGCCGTGAACGTGGTGGTCAGCGCGCCGCCTTTGAGGGAGCCGTGGACCGCGCCGGAAGCGCCGCCCTCGGACTGCATCTCAGCGATGCGGACCTTCTGGCCGAACAAATTGATCCTGCCGTTGGCAGCCCATTCGTCGGCGACCTCCGCCATGGGAGACGAAGGGGTGATGGGGTAAATTGCGGCAACGTCGGAGAATGCGTAAGCCACGTGGCTTGCAGCAGTGTTCCCGTCGATTGTCATGGTCTTTGCCATACCATAATCCTCCTGTTTTTATTGGGCGCATAAACACCCTTATAATCCACATATATTATAGGCATTTGCATCTTTCATGTCAAGGAAAGCCTGCCGGAATTTGCGCGAAAAAGCAGACGCCGCAAAAGCGTCTGCTTTATCTTGTGTCCTATGAACCTTACTCCTCGGTCTTAAAACCGGCGAACAGGTCGGCCAGGCTGGTGGTGGTGCTGGTCACCGGGGGCAGCTCGTACTCGCCATCCTCACTGTTGCGGCGACGGCGATCCGGACGGGACTCGCGGCGCTCATCGCCGGCGGGACGCTCGGCGTTGGCGGGACGCTCGGTCCGGGGTTTGCGCTCGGTGTTGTTCTGGGCGGCGTTCTCACGGGCGGCTTTGCGCTCCTGATAGATGCGCTCCTTCTCAGCCTTCTCCGCAGCGATCTGCTCGGCGATCTCGGGATGCTCCTCGAGAGTGGCTTCCTTGCGGGAGAGGGAGATACGCTTGGCCTCGGGGTTGACCTCCAGGACCTTGCAGCGGACGATGTCGCCGACCTTCAGCTCGTCCTCCACCTTCTCGATGCGGCGGGTGGCCACCTGAGAAATGTGGATGAGACCGTCGATGGTGGGCTCCAGAGCCACGAAGGCGCCGAAGGGAACGATGCGGACGACTTTGCCCTCTACGATGGAACCGACGGGATACTTCTCACCGGCCATGGTCCAGGGCTTGGGCTGCAGCTGCTTGTAACCCAGGGAGATGCGCTTCTTTTCCTTGTCCACGCCCAGGATCAGCACTTCGACCTCCTGGTTGACGCTGAACACGTCGGAGGGATGCTTGACCCGGCCCCAGGCGGCG
>CAMHDC010000135.1 GCA_946183765.1 uncultured Clostridia bacterium
GCCGTGCCCCACGGCATGGATATCCTTACCCTATTACAACAGGAGATATAGCTATGTTCGATTTTGATCTGATCGTGATCGGCGCGGGCCCCGGCGGCTACGAGGCCGCCCTCCACGCCGCCAAACTGGGCCTCAAGACCGCGGTGGTGGAGCGCCGGGAGGTGGGCGGCACCTGCCTCAACCGGGGCTGCATCCCCACCAAGGCTCTGCTCCACGCATCCACCGTCTATGAGGAAACGAAGAACGGCCCCGCCCTGGGCGTGACCGCTGACAACCTTTCCTATGACCTTCCCGCCATGTTCGCCTACAAGCAGCAGGTGGTGGAGAAGCTCCGCTCCGGCATTGAGAGCCTCTTCAAGGCCGCCAAGGTGACCCTTTTGCGGGGCACCGGCACCCTGACTGCCCCCAACACGGTTACCGTAGCCGGTGAGAACGAGAGCGTCTACACGGCCCAAAATATCCTCTTGGCCACGGGCTCCGTGCCCGCCCGGCCGCCTATCCCGGGCCTCGATCTTCCCGGCGTCATGACCTCCGACGAACTGCTCTCAGGCGAGGGCGGCGACTTTAGCTCCCTGGTCATCATCGGCGGCGGCGTCATCGGCATGGAGTTCGCCACCTTCTACAACGACCTGGGCGTGGACGTCACGGTGGTGGAGGGCCTCGATCGGCTGCTGCCCAACATGGATCGGGAGCTGGGCCAGAACCTCGCCATGATCATGAAGAAGCGGGGCGTCCAGGTGTTCACCGGGGCCATGGTGAAGAACTTGGAGGCCGTCGAGGGCGGCCTGCAGGTGAACTTCGAGACCAAGGGCAAACTCCAATCCGTCACCGGTGAGAAGGTGCTCTGCGCCATCGGCCGCAGCCCCTACACCGCCGGGCTCTTCGGCGAGGGCGTGAGCGTGGAGATGGACCGGCGGCGGATCAAGGTCAACGAGCGGTTCGAGACCAGCCTCCCCGGGGTCTATGCCATCGGCGACGTGTCCTCCCCGGTGCAGCTCGCCCACGTGGCCACAGCCCAGGGCATCTATGCGGTGGACGAGATTGCAGGCCGCGCCAACGATATGGACCTAAGCCTGGTCCCCGGCTGCGTGTACGTCCGGCCGGAGATCGCCGCCGTGGGCCTCACCGAAGCCGACGCCAAGGCGGGGGAGATCCCCGTAAAGACGGCGAAAGCCCTCATGTCCGCCAACGGCCGTACCGTGATCCTGAACGGCGACAGGGGCTTCATGAAGCTGGTGGCCCATGCCGAGACCAAGAAGCTCCTGGGCGCTCAGCTCATGTGCACAAACGCCTCCGATATGATCTCCCAGCTCAGCGAAGCCATCGCCAACGGCCAGACTCCCGCCGACCTCCTGCGCGCCATGCGCCCCCATCCCACCTTCGAGGAGGCCCTCACAGCGGCGCTGGAGGAATTGGACAGTAAATTGAGTTGATCTTTTGCCGCTTTTTTCTCTTCGTGAAGAGAATAAAAGCGGCGCAAAAAAGAGAAGCACAAAAAAGGATTGCGGCATGGGCTGCAATCCTTTCTTTGGTTGGTAAGTTTCTCTTTTTGGGCTACTTTTTCTTTTTGCCTGAAAAGAAAAAGTCGCAAAACAGAAGTTATACCTCTACATCCACGCCCAGCTCACGGAGTTCCCGTCTGAGGCGCGGCATGTCGCCCCGGTGGACGACGGCGCACATACCGAAGCGCCGGGCGGCCTCCACGTTGGGCGGGCTGTCGTCGATGAAGACGCAGCTTGCGGGGTCCAGACGGAAGGTCTCGCAGAACAGCTCGTAGATCTCGTGCTGGGGCTTCAGGAGCTTATAATCCGAGGACACGAACCGCCGCGCCCGGGGCAGATACTCGCTGCCGGGGATGCGGTCGAAGTACTTGTGGAAGTCCTGGGACGCGTTGGAGAGCACGTACAGATCGTACCCTTTGTCATACAGCTCCTTCACCAGCGCCGCCGCCCCGGGCATGGGGATCATGTTCTCCCACCAGCAAAACACCAGCTCACGGGCCGCTTCGTGGAGCCGCTTGGGCAACCGGGAACAGGCGCTGTCCACCACGTCCTGACCGGTGACGTCCCCCCGGTCGAAGGCTACCCACTCCCAGCCCTTGAACACCTCCTGCAGCAGCGCTTGGGCGTCGTCGCCGGTGTACCCGAGCCGGGCGATGAACTTAGGCGGGGCAAAGTCCATCAAAACCTGCCCCATGTCAAAGACGATGTTGGGCTTCATGCTTTCAACGCCTTTTTACGCTTGCCCGTAAGCCTGTCGAAACGATCGCGCCAGCGTTTCTTGGCCTCCAGCCGTTCGCCCAGGTCCCGGGAGCCTACGCCGTAGACCAGGTACAGGATGAGACCGGATACGATCATGATGAACACCGTGGACGCGCATCGGCGACCCAGGGCGTTCATATTGGCTCCGCGGCTGGCGTCGGCAAGCATGCCCTGAATGACCATGGCGTAGGTGATGCCGTTGGGGCTCTGGAAGGTGGCCGACATATCGTACTCCGTGAACAGGGCGTTGAAGTTCAGGGCGAACACGGCCAGCACGCTGGGCAGGATGATGGGCAGCTTCACCTGCAGGAAGGTCCTGAGCCCGCTGGAACCCAGGTTCCGGGCCGCGTCTTCCAGCTCCTCGTCGATGGCGTAGAAGGAGGCTTTGATCATGCGCAGGGAAAACGGCAGCTTGACCACCGTATAGGCCAGTATGATCAGCAGCCGCACGTTCTGCCCAAAGTATAGATTCTGGTTCCCCACGTACCAGACGGCGTCGGAATTGAAGAAGGTCCGATAGGAGTAGCAAATGAGGATGGTGGGCAGCAGCCAGGGGAACAGCAGGGCGTATTCCACGACAGCGCTCATCTTCTTGCCTTTCTTTTTAAAGATATAGTTGCAGGCCACGATGACGATGATGCACGCCAGGGCCGCCGCCACAGCCGAGAGGATGAAGCTCAGCTTGATGCCGCCCAGAGTCTTTTCGTTGGAGAACACGCCGGAGATGGCGCCGACCACGGTCTTTTCCCGGCCCCGGTCGTTGAGATAGGTGTAGTCCGCCGTTCCGAAAAAGTTGATCAGCGTCCAATCGTGCAGATCAAGTCGCCGCGCCTTGATGGCCGTGTAGTTCTGGAACGAGAACACGATGATCATCACCACGGGCGTCATGTAGATGACGAAGAGGATGTAGGCATAGATGTGGGCGATGACGTTCGCCACAGGGTTGTTGATCTTCTGCTTCTGGAGCTTGGCCTTGGTCTTGCTCACCGAGAGATAATGGCCCTTGCGCTCATAGGCGGAAAGCACGGTCAAAAGCACGATGGTGAACAGGGCCAGGATGATGGACAGCAAGGCTGCCCGCGCCTGAGGGAAGGACTCGTCCGCCGTTGTGGAGCCGGCCAGGCGCACGATCTCCGGGTTGATGGAGTCATAGCCCAGCAGGGTCGGGGCGGACATGGCGCAAAGACCCGTGATGAAGGTCATGACCGTCAGGGAGAACAGGGTGGGGATCAGGGTGGGCAGCACCACTTTCCACAGCACCTTGAAGGGGTTGGCGCCCATGTTCCGGGCCGCCTCCACCGTGTTATAGTCGATGCCCCGGATGGCGTTGCGGAGGAACAGCATATGGTTGCTGGTACAGGCGAAGGTCATGGTGAACAGCACCGCGTTGAACCCGGAGAACCAGTTGGGATTGAAGTTCGGGAACGCGTTCTTCAGCAGCGTTGTGATCATTCCGTCCCCGGCGTACAGGAACATATAGCCCGTGACCAGAGCGACGCCGGAGTAGATCATGGTGGTCATGTACCCCATGCGCAGGATCTTGGCGCCCTTGATGTCGAAATACTCCGTGAGCAGCACCAGCGAGATGCCCACCACGTTCACTGTGATGACAAGGCAGATGGCCAGCTTCAGGGAGTTCCACACGAACCGGGGCATGCTGCCTGCCATAAAGAACCGGATGACCTTCAGGGGGTCCCTGACGCCGCCGGTCTTTTCATTGAAAATGCTGGTCAACGTGTTCAGGCAGGGGACCAGCATGAACCCCAGGAAGAAGTAGGCGAACAGGATCAGCAACAGGATCCTGAGCACCAGTTCCGGGGTGAAGCGCCGTTTATCGCCGTTCATCTCAGGCCTCCTCCTTGGCGTCGTAGGCCATGATATCCCTGGGGTTGATGAGCACGTCCACCGCCTGGCCGGGCTCGTAGATGTTCACGCCGTCGTTCTTCTCGATGACCTTGATGGTCTGCCCATCCAGTGTGATGTAATACTTGATGTACAGGCCGTAATACTCCCGGCTCTCCACGGTGCCTTTCAAAACCACCTCGCCCTCGGCAGGGGGTTGGTTCACGTGGAGCCGTTCGAGGCGGATATAGTTGTGCTTCTTGAGATCCACATTCGCCCCGGCCTTCACCAGCTCCCGGAGCACGCCGTCGCCCAGACGGTTGATGTCGCCGATGAAGTTGCAGACGAACTCGGTCTTGGAGAAGTTGTAGACCTCGTTGGGCGTGCCGATCTGCTCGATGAAGCCCTTGTTGAACACGGCGATCCGATCGGATAGGGTCAGGGCCTCCTCCTGGTCGTGGGTCACGTAGATGGTGGTGATGCCGAAATCCTTCTGCATCTTCTTGAGCTCGTTGCG
>CAMHDC010000136.1 GCA_946183765.1 uncultured Clostridia bacterium
CCAAGCCCGTCTTCGGCATCAACGGCAGCGGCATGCACGTGAACATGTCCCTCAGTAAGGACGGCAAGAACATCTTCTTCGATCCCAAGGGGGAGCGGGGCCTCTCCAAGGAAGCCTACAGCTTCATCGCCGGCATTTTGGCGCACGTGCGCCACTTCGCCGCCATCACCAACCCCCTGGTGAACTCCTACAAGCGCCTGGTCCCCGGCTATGAGGCCCCCTGCTACCTGGCCTGGAGCGCCTCCAACCGGTCCGCCCTCATCCGCATCCCCGCCGCCCGGGGCAACAGCACCCGGGTGGAGCTGCGCTGTCCCGATCCGGCCTGCAATCCGTACCTCGCCCTGGCAGTGTGCCTGACGGCGGGCCTGGACGGCATCGAGCGGGGCCTCACGCCGCCCGCGGAGATCACGGAGAACATCTATACCATGACCGAAAAGGAACGGGAAGCCCACGGCATCGCCAGCCTGCCCGGGAATTTGCTGGAGGCGGTGGAGCTGCTGGAGCAGGATCCCGTCATCACCGATGCTCTCGGCGACCACGTGCTCAAGAGCTACACCTCCGGCAAGCGGGCCGAGTGGAACGAGTATCGCACCCGGGTCACCGACTGGGAGACCCGGCGGTATATGATCGTTTATTGACGGCGTCAGCCGGGGAGGCCAGGATATGCGGTTCACCAAGATGCAGGGCCTGGGCAACGATTTCATGCTTGTTCGCAGCCAGGTCCCCGGGGATGTTTCGCCCCTGTGCCGGCGGCTGTGCGACCGCCATTTCGGCATAGGCGCGGACGGCGTGATCTTCGTCTCTCCCTCCCGGGTCGCCGACGGTTCCATGCGTATCTTCAACGCCGACGGCAGCGAAGCGAAGATGTGCGGCAACGGCATCCGCTGCGTGGGGAAGTACCTGCACGACAAGGGGCTGATCCAAAAGGATCGGCTGACGGTAGAAACCCTCTCCGGCGTCAAGGCCTTGGCCCTGAAACTCGAAGACGGGCAGGTCGCAAGCGTCTCGGTGGACATGGGCCCAGCCGTTTTGAAGCAGGAGAACGTGTATTATCCCGCCGGGATCGGATTCGGCGCCCTCATTTCTGTGGGGAACCCTCATTTGGTCTTCTTTACCGAGGCCGTGGAGGACGTGCCCCTGTACCTCTGGGGCCCCCGGATAGAGGCGGACGAACGGTTTGCCGGGGGCGTGAACGTGGAGTTCGTCCAAACCCTGGCTCTCGACAAGCTTCGGATGCGGGTCTGGGAGCGGGGCTGCGGGATCACCATGGCCTGCGGCACGGGGGCCTGCGCCTCCGCTTTCGCGGCGGTGAAGGCGGGCCTTTGCTCCCGCGAAAAGCCCGTCGAGGTCGTCCTGGATGGAGGAAGCCTGTTCGTCACCGTGGGCGCAGGGGACAACCTCTTCATGGAGGGCCCGGCTGTGACCGTGTTCGAAGGGGAGATCGCTCTATGAGCAGGATCAATCCGTTTTACGGGCAGCTGCCGCCCGCTTTCTTCTTCACCCGCCTCAACGACGCCGTCGCCGCCTATGTCGCGGCCCACCCTGACCAGCGCCTGCTGCGGCTGGGGGTGGGGGACGTGACGGGCCCCCTGGCGCCGCCGGTCATCGAAGCTTTGCGCCGGGCCGTCAGCGAGCAGGGCAAGGCAGCCACCTTCCACGGGTATCTCCCGGAGGTCGGTCTGGATTGCATGCGAACGGCCGTGGCGGCCTACTATGCGCGCTTTGGCGTGAACCTGTCCCCGGAGGAGATCTTCGTCTCCAGCGGCGCGGCCGACGATCTGGGCGCCGTCGGCAATCTTTTTTCTTCGGACGCACGGGTACTGGTCGTGGAACCCGCCTATCCCGCCTACGTGGACACCAGCCGCATGGCGGGGCGTGAGATCGTCCACCTGTGCGGCACGCAGCAGAACGGCTTTTTGCCCCTGCCGGAGGCCCATCCGGACGCCGATCTCGTCTATCTCTGCTCCCCCAACAATCCCACGGGCACGGCCTATACCCGGTCTCAGCTCCAACAGTGGGTGGACTGGGCCAACGAGCGTCAGGCCGTCATCGTCTTCGACGCCGCCTACGAGGCCTTCATCCAGGACGGGGACGTGCCCCACAGCATCTACGAGCTGCCCGGCGCCAAGGATTGTGCCATAGAGATCTGCTCCCTGTCCAAGACGGCGGGATTCACGGGCATGCGCCTCGGCTATACCGTGGTTCCAAAAGCTCTGGTGCGGGACGGCTTTTCCCTCCGCGACATGTGGACGCAGGATCGGACCACCCGGACCAACGGCGTTTCGTACGTTCTGCAGCGGGCGGGGGAGGCGGCTCTGTCCCCGGCGGGCCTTCGTTACAGCCGGGAGAGCATCGCCGTCTATCAGGAGAACGGGCGCATCCTCTCGGAAGCGCTGAGGGCGGCAGGCCTGTGGTTCACCGGCGGACGCAACGCCCCCTACCTCTGGCTGCCCTGTCTGGGCGGGCAAAGCGGCTGGGCGTTCTTTGAGCAGCTGCTTGGGCAAGCCCAGATCGTGGTCACCCCCGGAGAGGGCTTCGGCGAGGTCGGCACGGGCTATGTGCGCCTTTCCTGCTTCGGCAGCCGGGGGGACACGGAGGAGGCGGCCAGGCGGCTGCTGACGGTATTGTAAACTTGATTTGGAGGCGGATATGGAGCGGGAAATGATCGTGATCCTGGATTTCGGCGGCCAATATAAGCAGCTCATCGCCCGGCGGGTACGCGCCTGCCGGGTCTACTGCGAGATACGCCCCTGCACCACGTCCATGGAGGAGCTCCGGGCCCTGTCACCCAAGGGCGTCATATTGACCGGCGGCCCCGGCAGCGTCTATGAACCGGATGCGCCCACCTGCGATCCCGCCCTCTTTTCCCTGGGCGCGCCCATCCTGGGCATCTGTTACGGGGCGCAGCTCATGGCTCATCTGCTGGGCGGGCAGGTAGAATCCGCCCAAACTTCGGAATACGGCCATACGCAGCTGCTGATCGACGGCCCGGATTCGGCGCTCTTTCGGGGGACCCCCGGGGATACGGCCTGCTGGATGAGCCATCGGGACCGTATCTCCGCTCTGCCTGCCGGATTCCGAATTACGGCCCATACCCCGGCCTGCCCCGTGGCGGCCATGGAGGATTCGGTGCGGCGGCTGTACGCCCTGCAGTTCCACCCGGAGGTCCGGCACACGCCGGAGGGGGACGACATGCTCCGCCGCTTCGTGCGGGACGTCTGCGGCTGCGGAGAAAGCTGGGTCATGGAATCCTATATCGAGGAGCAGGTGGAGGCTATCCGCGCCCGGGTGGGCGAGGGAAGGGTGCTGCTGGCCCTGTCCGGCGGCGTGGATTCCTCGGTGGCGGCGGCTCTGCTGTCCAGGGCCATCGGTCAGCAGCTTATCTGCGTGTTCGTGGATCACGGCCTTTTGCGCAAGGGGGAGGCGGACCGGGTGAAGGAGGTCTTCGGTCCCGGCGGAAGCTTCGATCTCACCTTCCGGCCGGTGGACGCCCGGGATCGGTTTTTCAAGGCGCTACAGGGTGTGACGGACCCGGAGCAGAAGCGCCGGATCATCGGCGAGCAGTTCATTCGCACCTTCGAGGCGGAGGCGAAGAACCTGGGCAACGTATCGTATTTGGCCCAGGGCACCATCTATCCCGACGTGGTGGAGAGCGGTACGGGCGGCGCCGGGGCGGTCATCAAGTCCCATCACAACGTGGGCGGCCTCCCCAAAGAATTGTCCTTCACCGGCCTGGTGGAGCCCCTTAGGTCCCTGTTCAAGGACGAGGTGCGGGACCTGGGCCGGAAGCTGGGCCTGCCCGAGAGCATCGTCTGCCGACAGCCCTTCCCGGGGCCGGGCCTGGGCGTGCGGATCGTGGGCGAAGTGACCGAGGACAAGGTGCGCATCGTCCAGGAGGCGGACGCCATCTTTCAGGAGGAGCTTGCCCGCTTCGGCGTGGATACGGGCTCGGGTCAGTTCTTCGCGGCCCTTTCCAATCTTCGATCCGTGGGCGTCATGGGCGACGGCCGCACCTACGACTACGCCGTGGTGCTGCGGGCGGTCCGGACGGAGGATTTCATGACCGCCGCGGCGGCGCGGCTGCCGTACGAGCTGCTGGATGTGTGCATGAACCGGATCATCAACGAGGTCAGCGGCGTGAACCGGGTGCTGTACGATTTGACCAGCAAGCCGCCGGCCACCATCGAGCTGGAGTAGACCGTGCGAACGGGTGTTTTTTCATATACTGAAGCGACAGGAAGAGAAGGAGAGAAACTATGTGCGGTATCGTAGGATTCACCGGGCACCGGGCGGCGGCGCCCATTCTGCTCGACGGATTGAGCATGCTGGAATACCGGGGATATGATTCCGCCGGCCTGGCGGTGCGGGACGGCGATGCGCCAACGGCGGTGGTCAAGGCCACGGGGAAACTCAAAAACCTGGTGGAGAAGACGGAAGCCGGGGCGACCATGCCCGGCTGCTGCGGCATCGGCCACACCCGCTGGGCCACCCACGGCCAGCCCAACGAGACCAACGCCCATCCCCACATCAGCGCCAACGACATGGACGAGATGGGCTCCGA
>CAMHDC010000137.1 GCA_946183765.1 uncultured Clostridia bacterium
GCCTCACCGTGGCCCCCTCCAAGGCGGTCAACGCGGGCGGCGTGTCCGTCAGCGGCCTCGAGATGAGCCAGAACTCCGAGCGCCTCAGCTGGAAGGCCGAGGAAGTGGATTCTCAGCTCCACAACATCATGGACAACATCTACGCCGCCTCCGTGGAAGCGGCCGAGAAGTGCGGCCTTGGCTACAACCTGGTGGCCGGCGCCAACATCGCTGGCTTCCTGAAGGTGGCCGACGCCATGATGGCCCAGGGCATCGTCTGATGGTCTGATATTAGATCCAATCCAAGCACGGATCCCCCGGTTCGCCGGGGGATTCGTTTTTCTTTACTCTTTCCCCTTTTTACGCTATACTCTTGTCATGGATACGAACTGGGGTATGGATGAAATGACCTTCGCCGCGGCCTGCCGGGCGGTGCAGGAAACAGGCCGGGCGGATCAGGGCGTGGGCACCCTGGGGGAGAAGACCCTCCACATGGTGCTCAAGCGGATGATCGAGCCGGACATGTCCCGCCATGAGGTGAAGCTGGGGAGCTACGTGGCGGACATACTGAACGAGCACGGCGTCTTTGAAGTCCAGACACGGAGCCTGCACAAGCTGAAGCCCAAGCTCGCGGCCCTGCTGCCCTATTATCCCGTGACCGTGGTGGTGCCCGTGATCGAAACCAAATGGCTGCTGACCATGGACCCGGAGACGGGGGAGCTGACCGGCCGCCGCAAGAGCCCCAGGCGGGGGAAGACGGCGGATCTGCTGCCGGATCTGGCGTATCTCAAACCGCTGCTGCCCGACCCCAACCTGTCCTTTCTGTTGGTGCGGCTGGAGGGGGAGGAGCTGCGCGTCCGCACCCAGGGGAAGCGCCGCCCCACCCAGCGGCTGGAGTTCGCACCCACCCGGTATTTGGGAACGGTCTCCCTGAAAACAACCGAGGACTACGCCGCCCTGCTGCCGCCGGGCCTGCCCGCGACGTTCACCGCCCGGGAGCTGGCCCGTGCTCTGGGCCTGCCCGCGGGACAAAGCAGCGCCGCTGCCGGCGTGCTCGCCCATAGGGGAGCCATCCAGCTGGTTGGGCGCCGAAAGAACGCCTACCTATACACCGTCTCCAAGGAGGAAAACCCATGCTGACATTCAACCATTTCAACTTTAACGTGCTGGATATGGAGCGGAGCCTGGCTTTCTACCGGGACGCCCTGCATCTGACCCCCTGCCGGGAGAAACGGGCGGCGGACGGATCCTTCCGCATCGTGTTCCTGCAGGACGAGGCCGGGTCGCCCTTCTCCCTGGAGCTGACGGAGCTTGCCGACCGGAAGGAGGCCTACGACCTGGGCGAAGGGGAGTTCCATCTGGCCTTCCGCACCCCGGACTTCGACGCCGTGCATCAAAAGCACCAGGAGATGGGCATCATCTGCTTCGAAAACCCGTCCATGGGCATCTACTTCATCGAAGACCCAGACGGCTATTGGATCGAGATCATCCCCGTTCGCCGGTGATTTTTCCAAAAACAACAGGGCCCGCCGTGACTTCGGCGGGTCCTTTTCCGTTCTTTTCTATCCCTCCACGATATTCCGCACCCATTTCCATTGGTGGACCAGGTGGTAGCCGAACAGGGCCTTGAGCCCTTCCGTGGCGGTGACGGCGGCGTAGCAGACCACGAAGGGCAGGGGCGTGAACCGGCAGAGGCAGAAGGCCAGGGGAATGCACACGCACCAGACGAAGCTGCAGTCGTAGACCATGGTGAGCCGGGTCAGACCGCCCGACCGCAGCGTGAAGTAGCAGGCGTTGGTGTAGGCGTGGAAGGGCATTATGGCGGAGGTGATGAGGATCAGCCGGGAGGCGATGCGCCGCACCTCGTCCGTGGTGTTGTAGAGCAGGGGGAAGATCCCGGAGGTGGCCGCCAGCAGCCCGCCGATGACGAAGCAGCACATGACGGAGAAGGCGGTGAGCCGGGTGTTGGTGCGCTTGGCTTCCTCCATGTCCCCGGCCCCCAGCAGGTTCCCCACCACGATGCCGATGGAGGAGCCCAGGGACATGAACACGATGTTGAACAGCATGGAGATGGTGTTGGAGATGTTGATGCCCGCCACCACCGCGAGCCCGCGGGTGGAGTAGATCTGCACCAAAGTGGTCTGGCCCGAGGACCAGAGGGCCTCGTTCAGCAGCAGGGGCATACCCTTTTGGATAATGGTCCCCGTCAGCGCCCGAGGCACCTTCAGCGTCCGGTACAGCCCCTTCACGAAGGGATGATCCTTGGCGTTCACATGGGTGAACACCAGGATGATCGTGAGTTCCACGATCCGGGACAGGACCGTGGCCCAGGCCGCGCCCACCACGCCCAGCCGCGGCGCGCCGAACCGGCCGTAGATCAGGATCCAGTTCCCCACCAGGTTCACCAGCATGGCCGCGATGCCCGCGCCCATGGGCAGGGTGGTGCTGGCGGTCTCCCGAAGGGTGGAGGCGTAGGATTGGGACAGAGCCCACACAGGCAGGCCGATCAGCGCCACGGCCAAATACGCCCTGGCGCATTGGAGCGTCAGCACCAAATCCCCCTGCTCGCTCCCCTGATGGAGGAAGAGGGAGAGGAGGGGCTCGTCGAAGAAATGGAGGGCCAGTACGCCCAGAATGGACAGGAACCCCACCAGCCAGAGCTTGAACCGGAACACGTTCTGTACGCCGTCAAGATCCCGCTTGCCGTGGAACTGGGCCCCGTAGATGCCCGCGCCGCTGAGGCCGCCGAACACGCACAGGTTGAACACGAAGATCAGCTGGTTGCAGATGGCCACGCCGGACATCTGCTCCGTGCCGATGCCGCCCACCATGAGATTGTCCAGCATGTTCACGAAGCTGGTGATACCGTTCTGAATCATCACCGGCAGGGCGATGGTCAGCACCAGCCGATAGAACGCCCGATCCCCGATATACTTTTCTTTAAATCGTTTCCACATCATTGCACCGCATCATACCCCATTTCGCCCCGGTTTGCAATATAAATATGAACGAATTATCGGAGGCACGGACTGCTTTTCCGAGGTATGCTGTTCGTGGGGTCAGAAACAGGAAAAAAGGAAGGAAAAAGACATATGGACGGGATCATCACAATCGTATGCGCCCTGCTGGGCAGCGGCGCGGCCACGGCCCTGGTAACGGGGCTCGTGAACCGGCGGGCCGAGAAGCGGCGCACCGAAACCGGCGAAAGCCAGGGGCTCCGGTACCTCCTGCAGGATCGGCTGGAGCAGCAGGCCCTGGCATATATGCGGCGCGGGTGCGTCACCTACGGCGAGCTGCGCAGCTGGAACCGGGGCCACCACATCTACCACGATCTGCTGGGCGGCAACGGCGATCTGGACGGACTCAGGGAGGAGCTCAAGCGCCTCCTGTACGAAACGGAGGCGGAGAACCATGACTGAGCAATTCTTTACCTGGGGCGATCTGGCAACTTACGGCGGCGCGGTGATGGCGGTGCTAATCATCACCGAATTCACCAAGGATCTGCCCCTCATCCGCCGCCTGCCCACGCGGCTGTGGGCGTATTGCATCGCCCTGACGCTGCTGCTCGCGGCGGTGGTGTTCACCTCGGATGTCATCTACGCCGAGGACGTGCTGCTCTGCTTCGTCAACGGCGTCATCGTGGCCATGGCGGCGGTGGGCAGCTACCATTCTGTACAAGAACAACTGAATTAGGGCACTCAATCAAAAGCCTCCCCTGTCCCGTAAGGGATGGGGGAGGTGTCGCGTAGTGACGGAAGGGGTCTCTTGCACGAACCCCCAAAAAGAGCTATACTGACTGCATCACAATCCCGGAGGTCCCCATGCCCGTCCTTGTCGTTCTGCTGATCCTGCTTGTTCTGTTGCTGGCCCTTTGCTACGGCATGTATCGCTTTGCCCTCTATGCGCCCGTGGGCGATCAGAACGATCCCCATCACGTGCCCCGGGGGGAGCAGTACGACGCCAAGCGTGAGGAGATGCTGCGCCTCATCGACGAGCTGCTGGCCTTGCCGGCGGAACGGGTGTCCATCCGGTCCGAGGACGGCCTGACTTTGGCCGGTGATTATTACGCGGGGGAGGCCGGCCGCCCCATCCATATCTGCTGCCATGGCTACAGGGGCCTGGGCGTGCGGGATTTCTGCGGCGGGGCTCAGACCCTTCTTTCCCGAGGGGACGGAGTGCTTCTCATCCATGAGCGGGCCCAGGGCGACAGCCAGGGCCACACCATGACCTTCGGTATCCGGGAGCGGCAGGACGTGCTCCGGTGGGCTCGGTACTGCGCCGAGCGCTTCCCCGACGTGCCTCTGTTTCTTCACGGGATCAGCATGGGCGCCGCCACAGTCCTGATGGTTTCCGACCTGCCGCTGCCCAAAGCGGTGAAGGGCATCCTGGCCGACTGCCCCTACGACGTGCCCCGGGACATCATCA
>CAMHDC010000138.1 GCA_946183765.1 uncultured Clostridia bacterium
AAGGAGCTGGGCAAGTTCATCGGCCGCAACGCCTGCGTGGCCATGGTGGCCAACCCCATGATCAAGAACGTCTTTCTGCGCCTTCGGCCCTACATGGTCTGCCCCGAGGTCAAGTGTCTGAAGCCCGTGGACCCCGGCGCCGACATCATGGACGTGGCGGCCCAGGGCTACTCCTTCCCCAGCGGCCATTCCTCCGGCTCCGTGTCCACCTATACGTCCCTGGGCGCGTTTCTGAAGAAGAAGTGGGCCTGGGCCGTGGGGATCGTGATCCCGCTGCTGGTGGGCGTCAGCCGGTTCTGCGTGGGCGTCCACTTCCCCACGGACGTGCTCTTCGGCTGGGCCCTGGGTCTCTCGGTGGTCCTGCTGGTGCCCTTCTTCCAGAAGAAGTTTGAGAAGCGGTGGGTATTCTACCTCATCCTCCTGCTGCTGGCCCTCCCCGGCTGGTTCTATTGCAGGACCAACGACTTCTACACCAGCTACGGCATGATGGCGGGCTTCTTCGCGGGGGACCTGTTCGAGGAGAGGTTCGTGCAGTTTAAGAACACCAGATGCTGGTGGAAGATGATCCTGCGGGTCCTGGGCGGCGGCGCCGTGTACTTCGCCCTCAACGCCCTTTTGAAGCTCCCCTTCTCCTCCGCCTTTTTGAACTCCGGCACCTTCCTCGCCTACCTGGTCCGGGCCGTCCGCTACGCCGTCATCCTCTTCGTGGACGTGGCCATTTACCCCATGGCGTTCGACCGAATCAAGTTCGGCAAACAAGCATAAATACAGTGAAATGCAAAAAGGAGCTGGAAACAGCTCCTTTTTTATTCTTCCTGCCCTCAGGCGTTGGGATCGTAGGGCGGTTGCTCGCCGGCGTGGACCTTACCGTCGTCCCACCAGCCGTCGCCATAGGAGCGAAGGGAGGTGTAATCATAGCGGAACTGCCGGCGCAAAAGATCGTAGCGGGGGGTGATCTGGGTGAATTCCTCGTCGAAATACCGCCAGCCGCCCCGGGTGGGGTTCTGGACCGTGGTGTTCACCTGGCAATCCGGCACCAGCTCCTTGAACCTGGCCACCTGGTCCGCCGGGATGTCGTTCCGGGAGATCCAGAGCCGCTCCAGCTTCGTGAGCCCGTAGAGGGGCGTCATATCCTTGATCCGGTTGTAGACCAGGTTGAGATGCACCAGCTCCGTGCAGGCAGCGAGGGGCGACACGTCCGTGATGAGCCCCGACAGGAACTCGGCGTACTCCAGCTTGGGACAGTTCTGTATGCCCTCCAGGCTGGTCATATACCCCACGGCGATGATGCACACCTCCAGCTCCGGCATGTTGGCCACGAAGTCGATGTGCCGAAACTCGTTGTGCCCCAGGTCCAGATACCGCACGTCCCGGCAATACTTCAGATTCTCGGTGTCCTTGTCGTGGAGGGCCTTGCCCCCGCCGGCGGAGAACTTGATCATCCTGGCGTCGGTGCGGACGGTGTAGGCCCCCACCTTCACCCGCCAGACCAGCTTGGGCTGGGGGAACTGGTCCCGCAGGGCGGCCATGGTCTCATTGTCGATGCCGCAGTTCTCCATGTCCACCCGCTTCACGTTCCTGAGGTAGGGCAGCAGGAGCTTGAGCTCCTCGATCCGCCGCTTCAGGTTCTTCCCGTTAAAAGACACCGCCTCGTCCGCCAGGGAGAAGGAGACGCCGAAGGATTTGGTGGTATAGTCCACCAGCAGCCCCTCCCGCAGCTGCTGGAGCTGGTCCGCCTCGTCCAGCGTCCATTTGCTGCTGCCGCTCCTGGGGTTCAGGTTCACCTTCTTCACTTTAGGCAGCACGATCAGCGCGGCCTTGATGGCGGAAAGATCGCTGGCGGGCAGATCGGAGAAGTCCACCGCTTCGTCTTCGCTCCCGATGATCCTGTCTTTAAAGGAGATGCTGTAGCTTGCAGGGATGCTCCCCGCTCCCTCCAGCAGATACGCGGCCTGCTCCGGGGTCAGGGCCCCGGCGACCTCGATCCGCTCCAGGCTGGTGAGGAGGCCGATCTCCTGGGCCAGGGCGTCCCAGTCGCGGATGGCGGCGGCGTCCAGGGATAAAACCTTCAGATCCGGGTCGTCCCGCATGCCCTGGACGTTCACCGCATACTGCACCGTGAGCTCCGGCACCGCTTCCCGCAGGGCCGCGGTCTCCGCGTTGGTGAGCCCGCTTTCCCGCAGGTCCACCGAGTCCACCTGGGGCAGATCGGCAAGGGCCGCGAGCACCTCCGCCGCCGTGGTCACGGAGGGGGGCACCGTCAGCTCTTTCGCATCACTGTCCACCCGCACGTCCCCCAGGGCTACGGACCAGAGCACCGGATAGCTGACGGTCTCGCTGAAGGCGCGCAGCAGGGAACCGTTTTCACAGGCCCGGCCGTCCAGAAGAACGAGATCGGTAAGCTCCCGGATACCCTCGAGATCCTCCTCGGTGACGCTCTCCAGCGTCAGCTCCGTCACGTCCCGCGCCACAGGCCCCGAAGACAGCTGCAGCCGCGGGTCCGCCGTGGCCGTGGGCTCCGCCGTAGGCGCGGCGGTGGGCGCCTCTGTGGGCACAGGCTGAGCCGCCGCCTTATCGTCCCTGGCCATAATGAGGATCAGCAGCCCCAGCAGCGCCACGGCGACGCCCAGCAGGGAACTCAGCAGAATGATCCGTTTCTTATTCATACAATACAGCATCCCTCTCGTAAGCGAAAGTTTTCTGTGTATCAGTATAGCAAAGCCGTCCGGTCCTTGGGGTAAACAATTCGTAAAATAACCGGGACCCCTTTGGCCTCGAAAACTGTTGCTATCCGCAAAAAAACCTGCTATCATATATAAGACGGATTATGAGTTTGACCGGGGCGCGGCCCCGGCGGAAAGGAAGGCGGCATGAAACGGTTCGGCGTGGTGCTTCTCGTTTTGGCGCTGGTCCTGTGCGTTTGCCTGCTGGGGCCTCGGCTGCTGAAGAAGGTGGGCGCAGACCTGGGCAGCTTCTCCGGCGGCAGCGATTACGGCGGCTCCGGCGGTTCCGACTGGGGCGGCGGTTCGTCCAGCTGGGACAGCGGCTCCGACTGGAGCAGCGGCTCGTCCGGCTGGGACGACGACGGCAACGGCTTTTTCTTCTTCCCCGTGGGCTCTTCCTCTGATTCGGGCGACGGCGGCGGCTTCGGGAATTTGCTGTTTTACGTGGTGCTGATCCTCATCCTGATCATGATCTTCAGCCGGAAAGCCCAGCACCAGCCCGCTCCCAACGCGGGCACGGCGGCGGGCGCTCAGCAGACGCCGGGGAGCAAGCTCATGCCCATGAGCGAATACGCCAAGCTGGACCCCAACTTCTCCGAAAGCGACCTGAGGGAGAAGCTCTCCAACGTCTACGTCCAGATGCAGAACGGCTGCACCGCCCGGAATATCGAGTCCCTCCGGCCCTACTTCACGGACGCCCTCTACCAGCAGTTCGACCGGCAGATCAAGTCCCTGATCGCCAGCCGCCGGATCAACCGGGTGGATCGGATCGCGGTGCTGGACGTGACGCTCCGGGGCTTCTTCCAGGAAGGCGGCGACGACCATCTGGTGGCGCTGCTCAAGACCCGGATCACGGACTACATCGTGGACGAGGACACCGGAAAGCTGGTTTCGGGCAGCGATACCGCCGAGAAGTTCATGACCTACGAGTGGGACCTTTCCCGGCCCACGGGCACGGTCACGGAGGCGGCCGGCGCGGTCACGGAGCGGCACTGTCCCAATTGCGGCGCGCCTCTCTCGGTGAACGAGAGCGCCAAGTGCCCCTACTGCGACACCGTTCTCACCTTCAAGGATCACGACTGGACCATCTACGCCGTCAAAGGTATCGCCCAGAAGACGGTGCAATCATAAACAAACAATCAGTATAGAAAAGGAGAAAAGAAACTATGGGTCTTATTCAAGCACTCGGCACAACGCTGACCACGGTCCTGGCCGACCAGTGGCGGGAGTACTTCTACTGTGAATCCCTGCCCGAGAACGTGCTCATGCGCAAGGGCGTCAAGCGCGTAAGCGGCAAGAGCAGCAACACCAAGGGCAGCGACAACATCATCTCCAACGGGTCCATCATCGCTGTCAACGACGGTCAGTGCATGATGATCGTGGACCAGGGCGGCATCGTGGAGTTCACGGCCCAGCCCGGCGAATTCGTCTGGGACAAGTCCACCGAGCCCTCCATCTTCTACGGCTCCCTGGGCGAGAACCTGAAGAAGACCTGGGAAGTCCTCAAGAAGCGGTTCACCATGGGCGGCGACACCGGCAAGGACCAGCGGATCTACTACTTCAACATCAAGGAGATCATCGGCAACAAGTACGGCACCGCCAACCCCGTGGGCTTCCGGGTCTACTATCCCAACATCAACCTGGACACCGAGATCGGCATCCGCTGCTTCGGCGA
>CAMHDC010000139.1 GCA_946183765.1 uncultured Clostridia bacterium
CGAGAGCCGCAACGGCTCCCTTCTCCATACCGTCAGACGCAAGAATCTTGATCATTACGAATTATCCTCCTTACGCGTTCTCCGCTTCGTACTTCTTCAGGAACTCCACCAGGGCCTCCACGCCCTCGATGGGCATGGCGTTGTACACGGACGCCCGAAGGCCGCCCACGCTCTTGTGCCCCTTCAGGTTGTCGAACCCGGCCGCCTTGGTGGCCGCCACCACGGCAGCGTCCTTGTCCTTGTCGCCGGTGACGAAGGGGATGTTCATGAGGGAACGATCCTTCTTGTCCACGGTGCCCTGGAACATCTTGGAACCATCCAGGAAGTCGTACATGACCTTGGCCTTGGCTTCGTTGACCGCCGCCATATGCTCGAGGCCGCCGTTCTTCAGCAGGTACTTGAAGACCTTGCCGCAGACGTAGATGGCCCAGCAGTTGGGGGTGTTGTACATGCTGCCGTTGTTGGCATGAGTGTCGTAGCGCATGTAGATGGGGGTCTTGGGATCGATGTCCTCCCGGATCAGGTCCTCGCGGATGATGACGATAGCGAGGCCCGCGGGGCCGATGTTCTTCTGGACGCCGCCGTAGATGAGGCCGTAGTCAGCCACGTTGCAGGGACGGGACAGGAACATGGAGCTCTGGTCGGACACCAGGATGTGGCCCTTGGTGTTGGGGAGCTTGTGCCAGGTGGTGCCGTGGATGGTCTCGTTCTCGCAGATGTAGACGTAGTCCGCATCCTCGGGGATGTCGAGATCGGAGCAGTCGGGGATGTAGGCGTAGTTCCTGTCCTTGCTGGACGCGGCCACGATCACCTCACCGTACTTCTTCGCCTCGGCGATGGCCTTCTTGGACCAGGCGCCGGTCTCGATGTAGACGGCCTTGCCGTTCTTCATCAGGTTCATGGGGATCATGGCGAACTGGAGGGTGGCGCCGCCCTGGATGAAGAGGACCTTGTAGTTATCGGGGATGCCCATGAGGGTGCGAAGGTCCGCCTCAGCCTCGTCGATGATCTGCTGAAAGACCTTGGACCGATGGGACATCTCCATGACGCACATGCCGCTGCCGCGGTAGTTCATCATCTCGTCCCGGATCTCCTCCAGGACATGCTCCGGCATGATGGCGGGACCGGCGGAAAAGTTATACACACGACCGTATTTCATGAATGAACCTCCTGTATTGATTTCTTACTTGAGTATACCACTTTTTTCCAGTGCGTCCAGGGAGGGCGCACAAATATATGGTTTTCCGGCAGCTCTAAGAGCGTTGGCCGTGTCCTTGAGGCCGCTGCCCGTGCTGATGACGGTGACGGTCTCATTGGACTTGATGATCCCCTGGGCGATGGCGGCCTTGACGCCTGCGGTGGCGGTGACGCCGGCGGGCTCGGAGAACACGCCTTCGTTCCGGCCCAGGAGGCACATGGCACTGAGGATATCCTCGTCGCTGACGGCGATCCAGCGCCCGTCAGAGGCGTAGACCGCCCGCTGAGCCTTCTTCGGGTTCCGGGGCACGCCCACGGAGATGGAGTCGGCCAGGGTCTCCTCGGGGGTGGGCACCAGTTCGTGACCGGGTACCTTGTCCGCATTGACGAAGGGGCAGCAGCCCGTGGACTGGACGCCCAGGATGCGGGGGATGCGGTCGATGATGCCCAGCTCATAGAGGTCTTTGAAGCCGGTGTATACGCCGCCGATGGTGCAGCCGTCGCCTACGGAGCAGGCCACCCAGTCGGTGACGTTGAAGTGCAGCTGCTCGGCGATTTCCATGGCCACGGTCTTCTTGCCCTCGCTCATGACGGGGTTGATGCCCGCGTTCCGGTTGTACCAGCCGTACTTATCGATGGCGGCCCGGGAGAGCTCGAAGGTCTGCTCATAGTCTCCGTCCACCACGACCAGCCGTGCGCCGAAGATCATCAGCTGGGCCACCTTCCCCTGGGGG
This sequence comes from uncultured Clostridia bacterium, assembly GCA_946183765.1. Classification (GTDB taxonomy): domain Bacteria; phylum Bacillota; class Clostridia; order Christensenellales; family CAG-138; genus RUG472. The sequence goes on from CAMHDC010000139.1 coordinate 1,932, forward strand.
GCGCGCTTGGGCACAAAGATGACCGCCTTGAGGCCCATCCGGGCGGCGCTCCCCGCGCAGGAGGAGGCCGCGTTGCCGGTGGAGGAACAGGAGATGGTGTCGTAGCCCAGCTCGATGGCCTTGGCCACGGCCACGCCCGAAGCCCTGTCTTTCAGGGACGCCGTGGGATTGATGCCGTCGTCCTTGATGTAGAGGGCCTTCAAGCCAAGCTCGTCCCGGAGCTTCTTCGACTCATAGAGGGGCGACCAGCCGATGCGAAGGAACCGGCTCACGTCCGTGGTGTCCGCCACAGGCATGAGAGCCCGATACCGCCACATGCTGTTGTCCCGGTTCTGCACCAGGGTCTCCCTGGTCAGGACCTTCTTCACCTCGCCGTAATCGTAGACGATGTCCAGAATGCCCTTTTCCCCGCAGTGGGGGCAGGTGTACCGCTCCGGCTCGAAGGGAAACTCCTTCCCACAGATGGTGCAGCGATAGCCTAAAACCCGCTTCATGGCTTAGAGCTCCGCCAGGACGCCGGTCTTCTCGTTGAAGGCGTTGATGAGCTTATCCAGATCGGCCGCCTGCTCGTGCATATCGGTCCAGTAATGCTCATCGTACCACTGCTGGTTGATCTCCTCGTAGGTCTTGCCCTGCTGCTCCACCCAGGTGTAGTACTTCAGGTTGTGGATGCGCTTCCGATCCTGGTAGGAGAGCTCCAGCATGGCGTCGGTACGGACACCCTGCAGGTGCTTGGCGAAGTCGTAGGCAGCGGCCATCTCAGAGTAAGCGCCCTGCTGCTCGTCCAGCTCCTGGATGCGGCTCTCGTACATGATGGCGGAGTCTGTGCAGACGGTGGCCACCACGTCATGCTCGGTGAGCTCGTAATACTTGGCCATCTTGATGCAGCAAAGCATGTTGGCGATGCCGGAGATACCCATGAGGGACAGCTGCTCCACGGTCTCGGCGGGGACGCCGGCCTTCTCCACCAGGTACTTCTTGCCCTCCTCGCTGTTGAAGAGGCGCAGCAGGTTCTGGGAATCGTCGTCGTCGATGTCGATGACCATGTCGGTGTTCTTCACGTTGTGGATCCAGGGCACGTGCTTGTCGCCGATGCCTTCGATGCGGTGACCGCCGAAGCCGTTCTCCAAAAGGGTCGGGCACTGGAGCGCCTCGCCCACGGCCAGCTTCAGGTGGGGGTACTTCTCCTTCAGCAGATCGCCCGCGCTCATGGTGCCGGCGGAACCGCTGGTGAAGCAGGCGCCCGCCAGACGGTCGCCCTCGCCCTTGATGCTCTCAAAGGCTTCGGCGATGGCGTTGCCGGTGACCTGGTAATGCCAGATGCAGTTGCCCATCTCCTCAAACTGGTTGAAGATGACCACGTCGTCCCGGGTGCGGCGAAGCTCCCAGGTCTTGTCGAAGATCTCCTTCACGTTGCTCTCGCAGCCGGGGGTGGCGATGACTTCGCCGGCGATCTTGGAAAGCCAGTCGAACCGTTCTTTGCTCATCTCGGCGGGCAGGATGGCCACGCTCTCACAGGCCAGGAGCTTGCTGTTGAAGGCGCCGCCCCGGCAGTAGTTGCCGGTGGAGGGCCAAACGGCCTTGTTGTAGGTGGCGTCGAACTGGCCGGTGACCAGACGGGGCACCAGGCAACCGTAGGAAGCGCCCACCTTGTGGCAGCCCGTGGGGAACCATTTGCCGATGAGGCAGATGATCCGGGCCTTGACGCCGGTCAGGGAGCTGGGCAGCTCGATGAAGTTCACGGGGCCGTACTGGCCGCCGTCCATGACGGGCTCGTTGTGCCAGGTGATGCGGAACAGGTTGAGAGGATTCACGTCCCAAAGGCCCACGTTCTTCAGGGCTTCCTTCACCTTCTCAGGCACCTTTTCGGGGTGCTTCATCTGCTCGAAGGTGGGCAGGATGATGTGGTTCTTGCGGGCGACTTCGATGTTTCTTTCCAGGGCTTCCGGATGGATGGTAAGATCGATCATATTCTTTTTCCTTTCAGAAATAATTTAGGCGTTCCAACGGGGCGTGCTCTTCTGTTCCAGCTCCAGGAGCTTCTTGGCGGGGTCCTTCACCTTGGCGAGGAAGATCATGGCCGCGATGATGTAGGGCTTGAAGGAGGCCTGCTTGTAGAGAGGATCGCGATAGCGGTCGAACACGGAGGCGGCCACCTCGCCGGCCTTGCAGGAAACGTCGGTGATGTCCGCGGGCAGGCAGTGGAGATACAGAGCCTTGCCGTCCTTCGTGAGTTTCATCATCTCCTCGGTGCACTCCCAGTCCTTGTGCTCCGCGTTCTGGGCGAGGAGCCGCTTTTCCAGGGCTTTGATGCCCTCGATGTCGCCGTTGCCGTAGAGCTCGGTGCGCTCTTCCATGGCCTTGAAGGGGGCCCAGGACTTGGGATAAACGATATCCGCGTCTTTGAAAGCTTCCTTCATGTCATGGGTGATGGTGAACTTGGCGCCGGACTTCTTGC
>CAMHDC010000140.1 GCA_946183765.1 uncultured Clostridia bacterium
TTCTTCGGCGTCATGGGCCCGGACGAGTTCCACATGATGGTGAACAACAACGCCTATACCAACTACATGGGCAAGCGCACGCTGGAATACGCCGCCGACGCGCTGGATCGCATGCAGGCGGAACGACCGGCGGAATACGCCATTTTGGCAAAAAAGACGTCTCTGGACGGCAGCGAGCTGGCCGACTGGCGTCACGTGGCCGAGCACATGTTCCTGCCCCAGGACGAGACCGGCCTCATTGAGCAGCACGACGGGTTCTTCGACCTGCCCCACACGGACATCGCCGCCGTGCCCCAGAGCGAGTTTCCCCTGTACGAGCACTGGTCCTACGACCGCATCTATCGGACGGACATGATCAAGCAGCCGGACGTGCTTATGATGCTGTACCTCTATAATTCCTCCTTCTCCCGGTCGGTGAAGGAAGTGAACTACAGCTATTACCAGCCCCGGACCATCCACGAATCCTCCCTTTCCCCGGCCATCCATTCCATCCTGGCGGCGGAACTGGGCCGCATGGACGAGGCCGTGGACCTGTTCGGCTTCGCCACGCGGCTGGATCTGGACAACTACAACTGCAACACCCGGGAGGGGCTCCACATCACCAGCATCGCCATGGCCTGGGCGAATATCGTCTACGGCTTCGCAGGCCTTCGGAGTGATGGGGACAGGCTCTCCTTCGCGCCCCATCTCCCTGAGCGTTGGCGGCGGCTTTCCTTCTCCCTCACCTACAAGGGACGGATCCTGACCGTCTGCATGGAGCCGGAGCGGACCGTCATCCGCCTGAAATCCGGCGTGCCCATGGCGCTGGTGGTTTACGACGAATCCCATACGCTGGACGAAGGGGACCTGGTGATCCCCTGCCGGTAAGCAACTGTCTGCGGCATCCATCCGCTTCCTCCTTGCGGGTGGATGCCGCTTCCGTATCAGGAGAAAGGCTATGAATCTTTGGACTTTGGAAAAACAGGGCTATGACCCAGGCAGCGTCGTGGACGACGGGAACCGGTTCCTCATCGCCAACGGCTATATGGGCGTCCGCGGCACGGTGGACGAGGCGGACAAGGGAGCCTTCCCGGCGGTGAACCTGGCGGGAGTCTACGACCGGAACGGGGACAAATGGCGGGAGCCGGTGAACGCGCCCAACGGCCTGTTCCTGCGCCTGACATTCAACAAAGAGCCCATGGCGCTGCCCCATCGGACGCCCCGGAGCCACCGGCTCAGCATCGACTATCGGCACGGCATCTTTCGCCGGGAGACCGACTTCGGCCCGGTGCGCATCGTGAGCGAGCGCATGGCGTCCTTGGCTCAGCCCCACCTGCTGGCGTCCCGCGTTCAGCTTGCGTTCCGGGAAGCGGGGGAGGCGGAGCTGGCGACCGGGATCTCCACCGATATCTGGGACATCAACGGTCCCCATCTGTTCGACTTTCGATATGAAGCGGGGGAAACCCTGGCCTGCACCGCCGTCACCGGAGAAAAAGGGATCGAGGTGGCCGTGGCCCAGGCTGTGAGCCGCAACTTAGACGGAGAAGAGAGCTTCTGCCGGGAGGAAAAGGGCGTACTGCGCACCCTGCGATTCCATGCTGAGGCCGGGGAGACCGTCACCCTGTCCCTCTTTGCCGCCGTCTTCACGGGGCTGGACGGGGCAAGCCCTGTGGATGAGGCAAAGGCGCTGTGTCAGCAGGCGAAGGCGGCGGGCACGGACGCTTGCTTCGCCGAAAATGCCGCCGCCTGGGAAGCGGTGTGGGACCGGTGCGAAGCGGATATAGAGGGGGACGACGAGGGCGCCCTGGCCCTCCACGCCAGTCAGTATTATTTGAACAGCATCGCCCCCCGGCACCGGAACGATCTGTCCATCCCTGCCCGGGGCCTGTCGGGCCAGACCTACAAGGGGGCGATCTTTTGGGATTCGGAGATCTTCCTGTTCCCCATGTTCGTCCATACCCAGCCTGAGGTGGCCCGTTCCCTCCTGCGCTATCGGATCGAGTCCCTGCCCGGGGCCCGGGAAAAGGCGGCGGAGTACGGGTATCGGGGCGCCTTCTACGCCTGGGAGAGCCAGGAAGGGGGGCGCGAGGGCTGCACCGACTTCAATGTGGTGGACGTGTTCACCCATCGGCCCGTCCGCACCTACTTTCGAGACAAGCAGATCCACATCAGCGCCGACGTCGCCTACGCCATGGCCCAGTACTATACGATCACCGGCGACCGGTCCCTGCTGGAGGCGGGCGGCGCGGAGGTCATTTTGGAGTGTGCCCGGTTCTACCTCGGCCGCATGAGCCGCCAGCTGGATCGGGAGGAGGCGGACCTGCTGGACGTGATCGGCCCCGACGAATACCACGAGCGGGTCTCCAACAACGCCTTCACCAACGCCATGGCCCGGTACTGTTTGGAAAGCGCCCTGAAATTGAAGGAGATCTTCGCCGACGAGCTGTCGTACCTGGCCGCGCTCACGCAGAAATTGGGCTATGAGAAGGACTGGGCCCTGCTTCCCGAGGCCGTCCGCGCCCTGCGCCGGCCGCGGATTCAAAACGGCGTATTGGAGCAGTTCGACGGCTATTTCGATCTGGAGGACTGCACCCTCGACGAAGTCCGCAGCCGTCTCAGGGACCCCCGGGAATACTGGGGCGGGGACCACGGCGTGGCCGGGACCACCCAGATCATCAAGCAGGCGGACGTGATCGCCCTCATGGCCCTGCTCCCGGAGGCCTTCACCGACGAGCAGGCGGCCGCCAACTATGCATATTATGAGCCCCGAACGGAGCACGGCTCCAGCCTGTCGGCCTGCATGTACGCCCTGACGGCCTGCCGCATCGGGCGGCTGGACAAGGCCTGGGAATTGTTTTTGAAGACCGCGTCCATCGACATGACGGGCGGCGGCAAGCAATGGGCCGGGGAGGTCTACATCGGCGGCACCCATCCGGCCAGCAACGGCGGCGCCTGGATGATCGCGGCGCTGGGCTTTGCGGGACTGCGGGTCCGTCAGGGCATGATCGAGCTGCACCCCCGCCTGCCGAAACAGATAGACAGGCTCCGCTTCCGTCTGACGGTCAATGGGGCTGTCCATGAAGTAACGGTGACACATTCTGGGTATTCGATCAAGGTGATATGACCCAAAATAGGATTGGGGATCGGCTTATTTGCACCGATCCCCACATACATTCTTGGCTTTTCTTTTTGCGCCGCTTTTTTTTTCACCTGAAAAGAAAAAGCGGTAAATATTTTCTCGATTTCTCTCTCAATACACTTCTATCTCCGCCGCCTGAGCGCCGCCGGTGCGGGAGGAGGAGTTCATGGTGAACACCACCTGTACGAAGGCCGCATCCACAGGGTCGAAGTCGATACGGATCCGGTTTCCCGTGGCCGCGTCGAACTGGTATTGGGCCGCGGGGGCCACCTCGGTAAAGCTCTGCCCGTCCCCGCTCACCAGCACGGCGATCTCCTGCTTCCGGGGCTCCCAGATGGCGGAGGGGTTCAGCCGCACGGCCACGGTGGAGATTTTGTGGCTCCCGTCCAGCTCGATGGTCATGGCGGCGGGGAACCCCTTGCTCTCCCAGTAGGTGTCGGTCTTGCCGTCGTTCACGTTATCGGACACGTACACGTCCGTGTGCTCTCCGGCGGTGATGGGCCGCTTCAGAGCGAAGTTCTCGGTCTCCGGCATGGGGATGTAATTGGCCTCCGGGTCCGGGAAGCAAGGGGGCCGCTGGGCCTTGGTCTGCTCCGGCGCGGCGACGACGGTGAGCCCCGGCTCCCCGGTTTCCTGCGCCTTAGCCGGCTGCAGATACGCCCACAGGCAGGCGATCAGGGCCAGGCCGATCAGTGCGACGAAGACGATGGTCAGTTTCTTTTCCATGGCTTGTTCCTCCTTACTCCACCGTGATGCCTTCGCAGAACTCGTTGACGGACAAATTCAGCCCCTTGAGATCCTGCACGGCCTTGCCCAGGATGTTCACGTTCTTCAGCGTCACGTTGGTGATCCGGTGCGTTTCGTCGATGCCGCTGATGCGGGAGGCAGGCACCCGTCCGTCGGCGGTGTTCATTACCGTGAGGCCGTCGATGAGCACGCCGTCCACCGTCCCGTACTCGTCCTTCACCGTGGTCCAGCCGGACTTGTTCAGGTTCATCTCGATGAGCTCGTTGTTCCGGCCGTTGTCCCCCTGCATCATGGCGTTCTCCACCACGATGTTCCGATAGACGATGTCGTGGACAAAGGCGTCGTCGCTGTTGTGGATGCTGATGACGGGCTTGTGGAAGTTGTAGAGGACGGTCACGTTTTCAAAGAGCACGTCGCTGATCTCCGGGTCCAGGGTGTAGCCCTTGTCCGTCTCGTAGCCGATCTCCATGGACTGGGCCAGATCCGTCCACACCTGCATGTTCCGGAAGGTGATGCCC
>CAMHDC010000141.1 GCA_946183765.1 uncultured Clostridia bacterium
GTCCAACTACGTGGAGGTGCCCACGGACTGCCCCCAGCGGGACGAGCGCATGGGCTACACCGGCGACGGCCAGGTCTTCGCTCTCACCGGGGCTTACAATTACGACACGGAGGCCTTCTGGACCAAGTTCCTCCGGGACATCCGCTTCTCCCAAATGGACAACAAGGAGGGGTATGTGGCCCCCACCATCCCGGCCCAGGGCCCCGCGGGCGTGGGGTTCATGAGCATGCTGGGCTGGGGCAACTGCGACCTCATCGTGCCCGAGATGCTCTACTGGCAGTTCGGGAACGACCGGCATTTGCTTGATCAGTACGACAGCATGAAGGCCTTCGTGGACTGCGAGATCCGGCACATGGGCGGCCTCTTGGGCAGGAAGGACCTGTGGATGGGGCCCAGCCTGGGCGACTGGCTCACCCTGGGCAAGGACGTGAAGTACATGGCCCTGCACAACGGCCCCGTATCCAACGCTTTTGTCGTCAACGACCTGCGCATTATGAGCGAGACCGCAAGCATGCTGGGCAAGCCGGAGGACGCGGAGAAATACGCCGCCCAGCTTGTTAAATCCCGGGCGGCGTATATAAAAGCCTTCGTGAAGGCAGACGGCACCATGAAGGACGACTACCAGGGGGCCTATGTGCTGGCGCTGCGGTACGTGCTGGAGGAAGGCGAGCTGTGGGACAAGGTGTTCGCAAAGCTTATCGAAAAGCTCCGCGTCGAAGGGATGCAGACGGGCTTCTTCGCCACGGAGCATCTGCTGCCCCTCCTGGCCGACCACGGCCAGGCTGAGCTTGCCTACGATCTGCTTTTGAGCGAAAGCTGCCCCGGCTGGCTCTATCAGGTGCAGCGGGGCGCCACCACCACCTGGGAGCGCTGGGACGCCCTGCGTCCCGACGGCACGGTGAACGAGGACAGGATGTCCTCCGACAACATGGTCTCCTTCAACCACTACGCCTTCGGCAGCGTAGGCGAGTTCTACTATCGGTATATCCTGGGCATCCGGCCCCTTGCGCCGGGCTTCTCCAAGGTCCTGGTGGCCCCGGTGCCCGATCCGCGGCTGAAGCACGCCAAGGGCAGCTATACGTCCCGGGCGGGCCTGATCCGCTCCGCCTGGAAATATCAGAAGGACAGGATCGTCTTCGACGTCGCCGTCCCCGCCCCGGCCGAGATCCGCCTGCCCGACGGCACGGTCCATTTAGTGGAGAAAGGAACCTATCGCTATGAAGTATTACTGTAACCCTCTGAACGTCCCCTATCGGTATCAGTTCAACGCCGATCCCCGCCGGGGCGGCGCGCTGCAGATCTGCCGGGAGGCGGCGGATCCGTCGCTGATTCAGTTTCAGGGAAGATATTATATCTTCGCTTCCATGACGCTGGGCGTTTGGGTCAGCGACGATCTGGTGCATTGGGAAAGCCATCGTCTCCCGGACGAGCTGCCCCTCTACGACTACGCGCCGGACGTGCGGGTGCTGGGGGACTGGGTGTATTTCTGCGCCTCCAACCGGGAGCACCCCTGCGACCGCTGGCGCACGAAGGACATCCTGAACGGGCCCTATGAGCGGATCGAGGGCTCCTTCCCCTTCTGGGACCCCAATCTGTTCCGGGACGACGACGGCCGGGTCTATTTCTACTGGGGCTGCTCCAACCAGACGCCCATCTATGGCGTGGAGCTGGATGCGGAAACTATGCTTCCCAAGGGAGAAAAGGCCGCGCTCATAGAGGGCCGCCCCTTTGCTGTCGGCTTCGAGCGCGTGGGCGAAAACAACAGCACCCTGCCCGCTTCCGACGCGGAGGTAGAGGCAAAATATCAGGCGTTCGTGAAAGCCCAGGGCGTGCCGGAAACCATGATCCCTGCGGACATAAAGCCGCTGATCCGCGGCATGTTCTCCAACCGGCCCTATATCGAGGGGGCCTGGATGGACAAGCATGACGGGAAATACTATCTGCAATACGCCGCGCCCGGCACCCAGTACAACACCTACGCCGACGGAGTGTACGTGAGCGACCATCCGCTGGGGCCCTTCACCCTGGCCGGAAACAATCCCTATTCCTACAAGCCCGGCGGCTTTCTGCCCGGCGCGGGCCACGGCTCCACCATGGCGGACCGGCAGGGGAACCTGTGGCACACGGCCACCATGCGCATCTCCAAGAATCACGATTTTGAGCGCCGGGTGGGCCTCTGGCCCGCAGGCTTCGACGCGGACGGGGAGCTCTTTTGCAACCAGCGCTACGGCGACTGGCCCATGGCGGTCTCCGGGGAGAAGGACGATCCCTGGCGGGACCCCGCCTGGATGCTGCTGAGCGCGGGCAAGGCGGTCTCGGCGTCCTCCTGCACGCCCGGTCACGAACCCGGAGAAGTCACGAAGGAGGACGTGCAGACCTGGTGGCAGGCGGCTTTTGTTGACCGCAGCGAATGGCTGCAGGTGGACCTGGGCAGACCCATGGACGTCCGTGCCGTGCAGGTGAACTTCGCCGACGACAGGATCGACGTTCCCTGTCCCGGCCCCATCCGCCCCGGCTCCCAGGCCCGGTACATCGACGAAGCCGATCGGGTGACCCAATGGAAGCTGGAGGGGAGCCTCGACGGACGGGACTGGTTCGCCGTCGAGGACAAGTCCGCTGCTGCCACGGACCTTTCCCACGACCTCGTCGTTCGGGCGGAAGGCTTCGCCGCCCGGTACCTGCGCCTTTCGGATATGGCCGTGCCCTTCGGACAGCGGCCCTGCGTGTCCGGTCTGCGCGTCTTCGGCCGAAGCGACGGAGAAAAGCCGGCTGCTCCCGCGTTTTCGGCGGCGCGGCAGGGCGATCTGGATATGCTGGTGGATATCGTTCCCCAGTCTGACGCGCTGGGGTACAACATCCTGTTCGGCGCCTCGCCGGAAAAGCTGTACCACAGCTGCATAACCTTTGCTCCCGGCAAGATCCGAATCGGCGCTCTCATCCGGGACCGGGCATACTGGGTGCGGGTGGATGCGTTCAACGAAGCCGGGATTACCCGCGGAACCTGCGTAAAACTGTAAGGAGGAAAGAACATGGCATTCCCCAAGGGATTTTTCATCGGCGCGGCCACCGCCGCCCATCAGGTGGAGGGCAACAACGTCCACAGCGACTACTGGCTCCAGGAGCATATGCCTCACAGCAGCTTCACCGAGCCCAGCGGCGACGCCTGCGACCACTACCACCGGTACGCGGAGGATATCGAGCTGCTTTCCAAGGCGGGTCTGAACGCCTATCGCTTCTCCCTGGAGTGGGCCCGGATCGAGCCCGAAGAGGGGCGGTTCGACGAAAGCGAGATCGAGCACTACCGCCGCGTCATCCGCTGCTGCCGGGAGCACGGCGTAGAGCCCGTGGTGACCCTCCACCACTTCACCAGCCCTGCCTGGCTCATCCGAAAAGGCGGCTGGGAGGCGGAGAGCACGGTAGAGTATTTCCGCCGCTACGCCGCCTATGTGGCCCAAAAGCTGGGCGGTGAGCTAACCTATGTCTGCACCATCAACGAAGCCAACATGGGGCTGCAGCTGGCCGCCATCTCCAAGCGCTATATGCTCATGGCAGAGCAGGCCAAGAAAGCCGCGGCCTCCGGCGCAAAGCAGGCCGAAGGCAAGGTCCAGGTGGGCATGAACTTCGAGAAGATGATGGAGAACATGAAGTTCGCCGCCATGGAAAACGCTCAGGCCTTCGGCACGCCCCAGCCCCAGACCTTCGTTTCCGCCCGCACCCTCGCCGGGGACATCCTGGTCATGCTGGCCCATCAGGCGGCCAGGGAAGCCGTCAAGGCCCTCTGCCCCCACATCCGGGTGGGCCTCTCCCTCTCCCTCCACGACCTGCAGGCCCAGCCCGGGGGCGAAGCCTTTGCCGAGGCCGCCTGGGAGGAGGAGTTCCGCCACTATCTGCCGTATATCCAGGATGACGATTTCCTGGGTGTCCAGAACTACACCCGGACCATCTATGGACCCCAGGGCCAGCTGCCCGCGCCTCAAGGCGCGGAGCTCACCCAGATGGAGTATGAGTTCTATCCCCAAGCCCTGTCTCACGTGCTCCGCAAGGTCCGCGAGGATTTCTCCGGCGACCTGATCGTCACGGAGAACGGCATCGCCACCGCCGACGACAGCCGCCGCGTGGCCTTTATCCAAGAGGCTCTTGCCGGCGTCCGAAGCTGCCTCGACGACGGTCTGCCCGTTCGCGGCTACTTTTACTGGTCCCTCATGGACAACTTCGAGTGGCAGAAGGGCTTCTCCATGACCTTCGGTCTCATGGCAGTCGACCGCGCCACCCAGGCGCGCACCCCCAAGCCCAGCCTCGCCTTCCTGGGCTCCTTCGCGGAATAAACGCATCTCCTTAAAAGGCGATCCGCCTCTCTGTAAATGCAAATGTATAA
>CAMHDC010000142.1 GCA_946183765.1 uncultured Clostridia bacterium
TCGGCGGTGTTCATCGGCACCATGACCGCCGTGTCCGTCTGGATCTACGCGGTCGCCCTGTGGCAGATGACCGGGCAGAAGGTCTCCCAGGAGGTCATGACCCAGTTCATCCACGCCATCTCCCTCGTCATGTTTTTCTACATTCGCCATTACACCCACTTCTCCTTCGAGGAGATGGGCCTGAAGATCAAGGGCATCGCCAAGGCGATCCGGGTGGACTGCCTGCTGACGGCGATCTTCACGGCGATCCTGTTCGGCATCAAAGCCGTCCTTCTGCGGGTATCTCCGGGCTTTTTTCCCGCCGGCGCGCCCTTCTGGGATTGGAGCCGCATGAACTGGTCCGATTTCACCTATCCGTTGACGGTCATACTGCAGGAATTTTTGTCCCGGGGCGTCATCCATGAGAACCTGCGCCGCATCTTCGTAGGGAAGTACAGCGAGGCCGCGGCCATCGTCGTTTCCTCCCTGCTGTTCGGCGCGCTGCACATCCACCGGGGCTTCATGTATATGCTGGCCGCCACGGCGCTGCTGTCCATCTTCGGCATCCTCTACCGCAAGCAGAACAGCATCTGGGGCCTCTGCATCCCCCACTTCGTTTTGGGCGAAGTCGTCTGGTATCTGGGATTCGTTTGAGCGGCGGGCGGAGCTTTCGGGCTCCCGCCGAAAGGTTGGCAGTTTACCGGCCGCTTTCGCGGCGTCATAAACAGATCCGCCCCTGAGCTGCGGCCCTGGTCCGGGCGGATCGTGAGGAAAGGAAAGGAGGCAGCATGAAGCGGGTCCTTTCCTTTCTTCGCCCCCAAGCCGGGCGGACGGCCCTGCAGGTGGGGATCAAGTTCGGCTCCACGCTGCTGGAGCTGTTCCTGCCCTGGATACTGGAACATATCATCGACGACATCGCGCCCACGGGGGATCGGCGGCAGCTGCTTCTGTGGGGCGCGCTGATGCTCTTCTGCGCCCTGGCCGTGTTCTTCAGCGCAGCTGCGGCCAACCGCATGGCCACCAAAATCGCGGCCGACTTCACCCGCTCCCTGCGGCGCTCCCTGTTCGGCAAGGTGACCAGATTGTCCAGCGAGCAGGTGGACCGGTTCACCGTGCCGTCCCTGATCTCCCGTCTCTCCTCCGACACCTATCGGGTGAACGACATGGTGGACCGCATGCTGCGGCTGGGCATCCGGGCCCCCATCCTGCTTGTCGGCGGCCTGCTGGTGAGCGCCCTCATGGAGCCGGCGCTGGCCCTTATTTTCCTCTGCGCCCTGCCCCTCATCGGCGGGATGCTGCTGCTCATCTCCCGCAAGAGCATCCCCCTGTACGCCAAGGCCCAGCAGGCGGGGGAGGAGCTGGTGCGGCGCATCCAGGAGAACATGTCCGGGGTGCGGATCATCAAGGCCCTGTCCCGGACGGAGGACGAGAAGATCCGGTTCGCCGGGGCCAACCAAAGCGCCGTCCGCGCCGACCGCCAGGCGGAGACCACCATGGCCGTGGCCAATCCCGCCATGGGCATCCTGCTGAACATAGGCATGGCCGCCGTCATCGTGGTAGGCGCGTTCCGGGTGGATCGGGGGCTCACGGAGCCGGGCAAGATCATCGCGTTTTTGAACTATTTCGTCATCCTGCAAAACGGCCTGCTGGGCATCACCCGCATCTTCACCATCTGCTCCCGGGGCATCGCCAGCGGCAAGCGGCTGGGGGAGGTGCTGGAAGCGCCGGAACGGGTATCGCCCCCTGCGCCCCAGGAGCCGGCGCCGGAGGGCCACGTGGTTTTCTCCCGCGTATCCTTCTCCTACAACAAGGTGAAGCCCGACATCGACGATCTGTCCTTCACCCTGCAGCGGGGCCAGACCCTGGGCGTCATCGGGCCTACGGGCAGCGGCAAGAGCACCCTGCTGCAGCTCCTGCTGCGGTTCTACGAGCCGGATAGAGGCTATATCTGGCTGGACGGCCAACCCCTGTCCCAGATGTCGGAGGAGGACATCCACCGCCGGTTCGGCGTGGTCTTTCAGAACGATTTTCTGTTCGCGGATTCCATCTTGGAGAACCTGGATTTTGAGCGCCCCGTGACGGACGAGGATCGGGAGCTGGCGATCGACACGGCCCAGGCGGACTTTTTGCGGCACATCCCCCGGGGCGCTTTGGCCGATCTCTCCGAGCGGGGCATGAATTTGTCCGGCGGGCAGCGGCAGCGGCTGCTGATTGCCCGGGCCCTGGCGGCGAAGCCGGAGATACTGCTGCTGGACGACTGCTCCAGCGCCCTCGATTACCGCACCGACGCCCGGCTGCGGCAAGCCCTGCAGGAAAAGTTTCGGGACACCACCAAGATCATCGTGGCCCAGCGGATCAGCGCCATCCGGCACGCCGATCACATCCTGGTGCTGGAGGAGGGGCGAACGGTGGGATACGGCACCCACGAGGAGCTGCTGAAGGGCTGCCCCCTGTACCGGACCCTGTACGAGATGCAGATGGGGGAGGACGCGGCATGAGCGGCAAGGGTGAACAAAAGACCATCTCCTTCCGCCACGCTGTGAACCGGGGCGCTTTCGAGCGTCCGGTGCAGCCCGCGGGACAGATATTGAAGCGGCTCTGGACCTATATGCGGCCCCACCTCTGGGGCCTCGTTCTGGCGGCCGCCCTCAGTATATTGGGAAACGTCATCGGCCTCGTGGGCCCGCGGCTCTCCGGTCGGGCCATCGACGCCATATTGGGGACCGGTGGCGTGGACTTCCCCAACGTGTTCCGCTACGCCCTTTTGATGGTGGGGTGCTACGTGTTCTCCGGGGTCATGACCTACGTGCTCTCCCTGCTCATGATCCGCATCAGCCGCAGCATCGTCTTCTCCATGCGCCGGGACGCCTTCGACAGGCTGGTGACCCTGCCCGTAAGCTATTTCGATCAGCATCAGCCGGGGGACGTGATCAGCCGCATCAGCTACGACATCGACACCATCAACACCTCCCTGACCCACGATCTGGTACAGATGGCCGCCAGCTTGGTGACGGTGGTGGGGTCCCTGCTCATGATGCTGTCCATCACGCCTGTGCTGGTGCTGGTGTTCGTGGTGACCATCCCCCTGTCCATGGCGGTCACCCGCTATCGGGCCAAGCGGGTGCGGCCCCTGTTTCGGGAGCGCTCCGTGAAGCTGGGGGCCATGAACGGCTTCATCGAGGAGATCACCGCAGGGCTCAAGACCATCCGGGCCTACGGGCGGGAGGAGGCCTTCGGCCATCGCTTCGACGGGAAGAATGACGAGGCCGTGGAAGCCTTCTACCGGGCGGACCGGTTCGCCTGCATCAACGGCCCCATCGTCAACTGCATCAACAACCTGTCCCTGGCCCTCATCTCCTTCTTCGGGATACTGCTGTACATGGGCGGACGGGTGACCTTGGGGAATATCTCCTCCTTCGTGCTCTATTCCAGGAAGTTCTCCGGTCCCATCAACGAGTTCGCCAACATCATTTCGGATCTGCAGTCGGCGCTCGCCGCGGCGGAACGGGTGTTCCGGCTCATCGACGAGGAACCGGAAAAGGCCGACGCCCCGGATGCCCGGCCCCTTGAAACGGTGCGCGGCCAGGTGGAAGCCGAGGCCCTGCGCTTCTCCTACGAGCCGGGACGGGAGATCCTCCACGGCATCGACTTTATCGCGCCGCCGGGAAAGGTGGTGGCCATCGTGGGGGAGACGGGCTGCGGCAAGACCACCCTCATCAACCTGCTCATGCGCTTCTACGACGCGGACAGCGGCCGGATCACCCTGGACGATCGGCCCATCCCATCCCTGCCCCGGGCGGACCTGCGGCGGGCCTACACCATGGTGCTCCAGGACACCTGGCTCTTCCACGGCACCATTCGGGAGAACATCGCCTACGGCAAGCCCGACGCCACGGACGAGGAGGTGGCGGCGGCGGCCCAGGCGGCCATGATCCACGGCTACATCGAGTCCCTGCCCAAGGGGTACGACACCCTCCTCTCCGACAACGCGGTGAACCTGTCCAAGGGGCAGAAGCAGCTTTTGACCATCGCCCGGGCCATCCTCATCGATTCGCCCATGCTCATTTTGGACGAGGCCACCAGCAACGTGGACACCCAGACCGAGCGGCAGATCCAGTCCGCTATGCTCCGCCTTATGGAGGGCCGCACCTGCTTCGTCATCGCTCACCGGCTCTCCACCATCCAGGGGGCGGACCAAATCCTGGTCATGGACCGGGGCGCTATCGTAGAAAGAGGCACCCACCGGGAGCTTCTCTCCCGAAAGGGCGCCTACTACGATCTCTATACCGCCCAGTTCCAGGGCGCTTGATTATCCTTAAACTGAACCTGAACCCTTCGCGTCAGTTCTTTTCGAGGGCCTTGTACACCACGGCGGCCAAAGCGGCGCCGA
>CAMHDC010000143.1 GCA_946183765.1 uncultured Clostridia bacterium
AGGCGCGCCTCGATCAGATGGCTCTGGACGCCCTAAAAGCCTACGCCCGGCAGGCGGCCGCCGCCCCCGTGAAGCCGGAGAACGTGGCCGGCCTTCAGGCCTTTCAGCAGCGGATGGTCCGGGAGGGGAACCCCTCCACCGCCGCCCTCACCAGGACCTTGGGCCAGGAGGGGGCCGAGACCTTCTTCCAAACCGTGGTCATGCCCGTGTAGGACGTGCAGCAAAACCGGCTTTTGGCAGGACGGCGCTGTCCGTCCTTCTTTTTTTCGGAGAATCCGTTGCATTTTTGTGAACTATTCCCCGCGGGATGGCCGGTGGAGCCGGAACGTGCTATGATGTAAATATGGAAATTGGCGCCCGTCAATCGAATCGAGAGGAAACCGCCGCCCCGCAGCAGCGTGGGCGGACGATCCTGCTGTGCCTGCTGGGCTTTTTGCTGGCCCTGGGGGTGCTGACGCTGTGGGCGTATCACGGGATCTCCCCCGTGGTCTACGGCGAATACGGAGAGGGCGTGCCGCCGGTGACCGCATTTAGCCGGAACGAAGACGCCTTCCTTTTGGCCGACGAAAGCTGCGCCGCCCTGGGGCGTCATACGGTGCAGGTGATCACCCCCCTTCGAGTGGTGCCCTGTCTGCTGATCGTCCGGGACACCGTGGCCCCCGCGGCCTCCCCCGTGACGCTGAACTTTCCCTCGGGATATGAACCCACGCCGGACCGGTTCGTCACCGATCTGAAGGATGCGGACCGGGTGGGCGTGAGCTTCGCCCAAGAATACGACTTCTCCCCCGCCGGGGAGCAGACCGTCGTCATCCGGCTGGAGGACGGCAGCGGCAACGTGAGCGAAGTGCAGGCCACGGCCGTGATCCGCGCTACGGTGGACCGGGTCGCTTTGGAGGCGGGCGCGCCCGTCCCCACGGTGGACCCCTTCCTGACCGAGGGCTTCCACGGGGAGCTGCTGGATGCGATCACGGACGAGATGATGCGGACCCCCGGGGAATACGTTCTGCGGGTCCGATGCCCGGAGAACGGGCGCGTCTTCCCCACCGTCCTGGAGATCCGGGATACGGTGGCCCCCGCCGGCACGGGCCAGCTCCTGGTCCTGGCGCCGGGAGAGGACGCCGCGCCGGAAGCGTATCTGTCCGGCGTGACCGATGAAACGAACCTTACGTATGCCTTCGCCGTCGCCCCCGACCCGAACAGCCGGGAGATCCAGGATATCCTGATCCGGGTGACGGACGCCGGCGGCAACGCGGCCGACGTGCCCGCCCAGGCCCTCTACTCCTCCCTGGGGCGGGTGACCGTGGAGGCGAAGAACGGCCTGCTCACCGGGGCGGACCTGTATCGGCCGGAAGCGGAGCCGGAAGGATTCATGGCCAACGTGCCCGGGACCTATCCCGTCCGGGTCCGGCTGGCCGACGGGACGGAGATCGCCATGGTGACCGTGGCAGATACCGTGGCCCCCGTGCTGACCCTGAAGGCGGGGTCCTTCTACACCCGCCACGAATACGCGCCGGAGGAGCTGGTGGACGCCGAGGACGTGACCGGCGTCGCCCTGACCTTCGTCTCGGCCCCCGATCCCGGGAGCGATCAGCCCCAGACCGTCGTCATCCGGGCCGTGGACGCCGGGGGAAACGAAGATACGGTTTCCTTCCCCCTGACCCTGGCCGTGGACCGTACATCCCCCGTCCTCTACGGGGTGGTAAACCGCACCGGCTATGTGAACGAGCCCATCGCCTACCTCGCGGAGGCCTACGCTGAGGACGACGTGGACGGCCGGGTGGACGTGACGGTGGAGAGCGAAGTGATCCTGTCCCGGAAGGGCAAGTACACCGTCACCTACACCGCCGCCGACAGGAGCGGCAACACCTCTGTCAAGACCTGCACCTATACTCTGGTGGAGCCCACCGTCACCGACGAGCAGGTGCGCCGGATGGCCCGGTCCATCCTGGATCAGATCATCACGCCGGACATGGTCACCGCCGAGAAGCTGAAGGCTGTCTTCGACTATGTGCGGGGCCGGGTCCATTACACCGGCTCCTCCAACAAAAACGACTGGCGCCAGGAGGCTGTCCGGGGCTACGAGGACAGGCGCGGGGACTGCTTCACCGTGTACTCCCTGACCCGGGCGCTGCTGGACGAACTGCAGGTGCCCTACATGAGCGTGACCCGCAAGAGCTCCTCCACCCACCACTACTGGGTGATCGTGAACATCGGCACCGGCTGGTACCACTTCGACCCCCTGATCAGCTCCGTCCACAAGCATCGCTGCTTCATGTGGACCAACCAGCAATGCAAGGTGAAGGCCTATTTCTGGCGGTTCTACGAGGAGAACTTTCCCCCCATCGCCACGGAGCCCTTCGACTACGACGCCGTGGTGCAGATGGAGCGGGATGGGCTGCTGCCGTGACGAATTGCAGGAAATCCCTGCCAACTATGTAACAATAGTATGAAATCCGTTGTTTTCTCCCCTGGGGAATGATATACTGCCGCCATTGAAAAACAGCCGCCTTCAGCAAGGCGGCCGATCCGACGAAAGGTAACGATATGAAAAAGGCTGCTCAAAAAGAACGTCCCCGTTCTCAGAAAAAGAAAGCGCGCAGGATCGTGCTGTGGACCCTGCTTGGTCTGTTACTGGCGGGTTTGGGCCTGGGCGGCTGGCACGCATACCGGATCCTGAAGCAGCCGGCGTCCCTGTTTTCCGAAGCCCCCGCCGCCACGGCCGTTCCCCAGGCCACCATCCTGGCCCCGGCCTTTCCCATTCACACCGCCGTTCCCACGGCTGAGCCGGAAGCAGCCCTGTCCGCCCCCTCTTCGGCGTCGGAAGCAACGCCGGTCCCCGCCGCTGCACCGGAAGCTACCGCTACGCCCAAGCCCGTGGAGCGGCTGAACGTCCTGCTCATGGGCATCGACGCCGACGAATACGGCGGCACCACCAGCGGCACCATGGCCCATACGGACGCGATCATGCTCATCGCCATCAACTTCACCGAGAGCAAGGTGGACCTCATCTCCCTGCCCCGGGACACTCTGACCACCGCCCCCGGCTACTACGGCTACTATAAGCTCAACGGCATCTTCAACGTGGGCCTGGGAGGCTGGAGACGGCCCGCCGGCAAGCCCGACGAGCTGTCGGAAGGCTTTCTGCTGACCTGCCGGGCGGCGGAGGAATGGATGGGCGGTATCTCCATCCCCTACTACTACGGTTTGGATTTCCAGGCGGTGATCGACATCGTGGACGCCATCGGCGGCATCGACTATGATGTGGACCAGTGGTTCCGCTCCATGAGCGGCAAACACACCTATAGTAAAGGCATGCACCATCTGGACGGCGACGCGGTCATGGGGTATCTGCGCATTCGGCAGGCGGCGGACGGGCTGGACAGCTCCCGCACGGCCCGGCAGCGGCGGATGATGGTGGCCCTCTTCAAAAAACTGAAGAACGAAGGAAAGCTCTCCCAGATCCCCGCCCTGATCAACGCCGCCAACAGCGGCATCTACACCAACACCACTCTGAGCCAGACCACGGCCCTGGCCAACTACGCCGCCAATCTGGACAGCGGCAGCATCCAGACCCGCTCCATGTTCGGCGAGCTGGGTGAGGTGGAATATGAATGGCGATACGCCTACGTGGATCAGCAGAACCGGATCGACATCATTCGGGAGGTGTTCGGTATCGAAGCGGAGCCCGTGGGCATCAGCACCCGGCAATACGAGCGCTGGCTCCATACCATAGGTTTCTCCGCCATGAAATATATGCGCCAGGCGGAGAAGGTGCTGACCTACGTCCAGGAACGGAAGGACGCCGGCCAAACCTTCACCGACGAGCAAATTGCCCTGTACAGTGACTGCTACCGGGCCTATGCCGCCCTGAAGGAGGAATTCGACAGCGCCACAGACACCCTGGCCGACCGCTACGCCGCCGCCCCCTGGCGGGAAAAGAAGAACAACAAGAAGAATTGGACGGAGGAAAACAAGGCTGCGGACCAGGAGCTTTCCGCTTTGGAAGCGGACATCCTCCAAAGCCTGAACGACCGTAAAAACGCCTCCAAGGACGCCACCGTCCGTCTGGGCGACGCCGTCGGCTTCAGGACCCGGCTCACCTGGGGCGTTCCCATAGACTGGTTCGAAGACCCCGACATCAACGAGGTCATGGTCAATTTCCGCTGAGCCTTTCATTGCCTGCCCTGTTTCCCGATCTTTGTTATGTTTTCGATCGTAACAAAGGTTGGGGCTTTTTTCTTTTAAAGCTGCAAAAAACTGGTTGAATCCCCCGAAAATGTTTCCAAGTCCTTGCATAACGCTTCGATCTCGGGTATACTCTCCTT
>CAMHDC010000144.1 GCA_946183765.1 uncultured Clostridia bacterium
TGGGCGGCGGGCTGCCGCTGGCCCTCCAGCTGGGCAGCAACGAGATCACCTACGCTCTCTCCGAGCCCCTCAGGGCCATCGTGGAGGAGTTGAAGGATGCCCTGGAGCAGACCCCCGCGGAGCTCTGCGGCGACATCACCGAGACCGGCATCTGCCTCACCGGCGGCAGCGCCCAGCTCTACGGCCTGGACAAGTTCATCTCCGAGCAGACCGGCGTCCCCTGCTACGTGGCCGAGGACCCCGCCTCCTGCGTGGCCATCGGCGCGGGCCGGGTCCTGGAGGACCTCAAGACCTACCGCAACGTGCTCTACGATTACCGCCGCGGGGATTATTACGAGGCGTAGGCCATATTTCTTTATTCTCTTTGGTGAAGAGAACAAAGAATCGAAAAAGAGAAGCACAGTAGGGTAAAGGGGATTCCGTTGAGGGTCCCCTTTTTGCTATGGACGGGTCGGCGTTCATTTGGTACAATAACGGCAGCAACAGACAGAAAGGAACCGAATATGATCGACCAAAAGTACGTGGATTTCGCGGTGGAAAAGACCCTGGCGCTGCTCGGCATCGACAGCCCCTCCGGGTACACCGCCCAGGCGGCGGACGCCTGTTTGAAGGAATTCAGAGCTCTGGGCTGTGAAGCATGGCTCACGGGCAAGGGCGGCGTTGTGGCGGACCTGGGCGGCGCGGACGAGGACGACGCCCTGTGGCTGGAAGCGCACCTGGACACCCTGGGCGGCATGGTCAGTGAGATAAAAGGCAACGGCCGTCTGCGCATCTCCCCCCTTGGAGGCCTTCGGGCAGAGAACACCGAGACGGAGAACTGCCGCGTGATCACCAAGTTCAACGGCGTCTACGAGGGCACGCTGCAGCTGGACAACGCCTCCGTCCACGTGAACGGCAGCTATGGCGACACGGTCCGCAAGTTCTCCTGCATGGAGGTGGTCCTGGACGAGGACGTGAAAAATGCCGACGATACGAAGAAGCTGGGCATTTCGGCCGGCGACATCGTCTGCTTCGATCCCCGGTCCCGTATCACCGAGAAGGGGTACATCAAGAGCCGTTTCCTGGACGACAAGCTGAGCGTGGGCATCCTGCTGGCTCTGGCCAAGTACCTCCGGGACGAGGGGATCACGCCCAAGCGGAGGGTTTACGCCCACGTCACCGTCTATGAGGAGGTGGGCCACGGCGGCGCGGCCTCCGTACCCCCGGGCGTCACCGAAGCCATTTCCGTGGACATGGGCTGCGTGGGCGACGGGCTCAGCTGCACCGAGAAGCAGGTGTCCATCTGCGCCAAAGACAGCGGCGGCCCCTATTCCTACGACGTGGTGAAGAAGCTCATCGCCGCCGCCCAGCGGGAGGGCGCGGACTACGCAGTGGACGTGTATCCCCACTACGGTTCCGACGTGGAGGCCACCCTGCGGGCGGGCTACGACATCCGCCACGGCCTCATCGGCGCGGGGGTCTACGCCTCCCATGGCTACGAGCGCAGCCACAAGGACGGCGTGAAGAACACCCTCCTGGTCCTCAAGGGCTATCTGGAGGCGTGATCGGCAGTATCCCTGATGGAAAACAGCTAAATGAGATTTGTTTGGGAGTCGCTGTGCTTACAACGACTCCCGGGTTGCTTTTGGAGGAAAAAGTGAAAAGATAGTGTCAATGCTGGCAAAGTCTTCCTTCCGTTTGACATCCCGGGCGCGATGTGATATACAGTAATTGGTATGATTTCGTTAATGAAGGGCGGGGCGTGGGCCCCGGCCTGGGAGGTAAACGATATGAAAGGAACGAAAACGCGGGTGTGGGTGCTGTTGGCAGCGCTGCTGCTGTTGGCGGGCTGTGGCAAGAACAACCCCTCCGTGCTGCAATTGCCGGACAGTACGGCGGCCGCGCAGAGCGGCGCGGAGAGTACGCCGGCGCCCCTGAAGGCTCTGGGCGATCGGACCTGCCGGGTGGGCCAGGAGACCATCCCCGAGAGCACCTTGTTCTCCTTCGTTTTGAACGAGGCCGCTTTCGATCCCCAGCAGGGGCTGACGCTGAAGCTCACCTCCGTCAACAAGTCCTCCGTCCGGGATTTCGTGGTGTCGCTGCCCTACCTATCCGTCAACGGGTACATGCAGGACGCCGATTACGAGGCCCGGGTCCCTGCGGGCCAGACCGTGGCGGGGGAGATCGAGATCCCCGCTGACGATCTGCGCCGCTCCGGCGTGTCCTCGGTGGACGAGCTGATCCTCTACCCCCTGATCTACGACGACGCCGTGGCCATGGGCCAGGGCGACGTGGTGGACGGCGCCTTCAGCTTCTATCCCACGGGCCAGAGCAAGGGGAACGTGGTCTATCCCGTCCGCCAGAAGGGGACCAACGAGCAGATTTTCTTCGACAACGGCTTCGGCTCCATGATCCTTCTGGACGCCAGGGCGGACGAACAGGACGAGGACAACGTGGAGGTCACCGGCTATCTGGAGAACAAGACCGACCGGTTTTTGAGCTTCGCCTGGACCGACGTATCCATGAACGGCGCGGCGATCAACGGCGCCGGCGACACCGTGGTGGCTCCGGGCATGCGCTGCTATATCACTATGTTCTTCTCCGTCCCGAGCCAGGGCAGCAACGGCAACGAGCTGTCCTTCAAGGTCACGGCCACGCCTCTCTCCAATGACGGCTCCACCGTAGCCCCCCTTATGGAGCAGCGGGGCACCTACCGCTTCGGCACCACCGCAGGGGCCGTCGCCACCCCGGATGCGGGGATTGAGCCGGGAGACGAGCCCGTAGCCACGGCCACGCCCGCCCCCACCACCATCATCTACACCACGCCTACGTCGGCCCAAAAGAAGAACGCCAAGAACGGCTACGTAAACAAGGACAAGGTGAATCTGCGCTCCGGCCCCGGCACCAAATACAAGACCGTGGGCACCAAGATCGAGCAGAATACCGCCGTGACCCTGTACGAGCTTCAGGACGGCTGGTGGTTCCTGAAGTGCGGCAAGCACTATGGCTATGTGAAGGCGGATTACATCTCCCAGGGCAAGCCCAAGGCCACGGCCGCCGCCGAAAGCGACGGCAAGACCTTCGCCGGCACCGTGAACACCAACTCAAAGGCCGCCCTGCGCAAGAGCGCTGATACGGGCTCCAAGTGCCTCAAGGAGCTCTCCGACGGCGACAAGGTGACGGTCTACTACAAGACCAAGGGAGCCGACGGTCACACCTGGTACTACGTCTCCTACGGCAGGACCAAGGGCTATATACGCTCGGATCTGGTCAAAGTCTCGGGAAAGGTGCCGTCAAAATAAATATTTCTTCCCTCTCTTCTGCGGGCGTCGAAAGACGCCCGTTTTTCGCAAACAACGCTTGCTTTTTACCGGCGTTACCGTATAATGGAGATACAATCCCCAGTCCGGACGGTGCCCGGCAGAAAGAGACACGTCTTGATATTCGGCAAGCACATCAATCGTTACTATCTCAAATACGCGCCAAGGCTGCTGCTGGGAGCGGTGGCCCTCATTCTGGTGGACTACGTGCAGCTCATCATGCCCGAGCTCTACCGGATGCTGGTCAACGGCCTCAACACCGGCGAGGTGCTCTATCGCGGGGCCACGGTGCCCTTCACCATGGACTTCTTGCTGGACAAACTGTGCTTGCCCATCGTGTACATCATCGTGGTCATGGTCATCGGCCGGTTTTTGTGGCGGGTATGCTTCTTCGGCGCCGCCATCAAGGTGGAGACGGACATCCGCATCCGCATGTTCGACCACTGCAAGGACCTTTCCCGGGAATACTACCAGGTGAACAAGGTGGGCAACCTTATGAGCCTGTTCACCAACGACCTGGACACCATCCAGGAGTGCTTCGGCGACGGTCTGCTGATGTTCTTCGACGCCCTGTTTTTGGGCATGCTGGCCTTCTCCAAGATGCTGCGGATGGACCTTACCTTGACCCTGCTCACCCTGGTGCCCCTGACCATGCTCCTCCTGGTGGGGGTGTTCATGGGGAAGACCATGATGAAGAAGTGGGAGGTCCGCCAGCAGGCCTTCTCCAACCTCAGCGACTTCGCCCAGGAGAGCTTCTCGGGCTTCGCCGTGGTGAAGGCCTTCGTGAAGGAGCTGGTCCAGCTCAAGGACTTCCAGAAGCTGAACATCGACAACGAGAACACCAACGTGAGCTACGTGAAGACCTCCACAAAGCTCCACGTGTTCATCACGCTCCTGGTGGAGACGGTCATCTGCGTCATTCTGGGCTACGGCGGGTATCTGGTCTATCAGCACCGGTTCGACGCCGGGCAGCTGGTGGAATACATCGCCTACTTCTCCTCCGTGGTCTGGCCGGTCATGGC
>CAMHDC010000145.1 GCA_946183765.1 uncultured Clostridia bacterium
ATATGCTGGTGTATCTCGGCCTGATCTGCGGGGAGAACATGCAGATCGAGGGCTTCTGGTATTATCTGTTTACCGGCGTCTTTGAGGCGGCCACCATCCATTACGCGGTGGCCAAGATCTTCGGGCCGCTGATCTTCGGGCGGGGCTGGTGCGGGTACGCCTGCTGGACGGCCATGGTCCTGGATTTTCTGCCCTGGAAGGTGCCGGCGCAGCCCCGGAAGAAGCTGGGCTGGATCCGGTATGTCACCTTCGCCCTGTCGCTGGTCTTTGTGGGCGCCCTGTTCCTGACCCATGTCGGGAACATCGAGAAGATCATGTTCTGGGCCTTTATCATCGGCAACGTGCTGTATTACGCCGTGGGCATCATCCTGGCTTATGTGTTCAAGGATAACCGCGCGTTCTGCAAATACATCTGCCCCATCACGGTGTTCCTGAAGCCCATGAGCTATTTCGCGCTGATGCGGGTGAAATGCGACAAGGAAAAGTGCGTCTCCTGCGGAAAGTGCAAGCGGGTGTGCCCCATGAACGTGGACGTGACGGACAATTCCAGAAACCGGGAGAACGGCACCGAGTGCATCTACTGCATGGAGTGCGTGCGGAACTGCCCCAAGGGCGCGCTCTGACAGACGCCGGCCGAAATCCGGGGATTCAAAAAGCGAACGGTGTGACCTGTGATTTGCAGGTGTGCCGTTCGCTTTTTGAGATTACCACTGCGGATGAATGATGGTCCGCAGCTTCCGGTTTATTCTTCGGTCTTCAGCGCGGCCACCATGTCGATATGTCGGTTCTTGCGGGCGACCATCAGGCCCACGACCAGGGAGACCCCGAAGGTCAGCAGCACGCTGATCAGCCAGGTCGGCAGACCCAGCACCAGCTTCAGCTCATACTCGGCGGCGAGGGCGGTCAGCAGGTACTGCAGCACGCCGATGCCCACGGGGATGCCAATCAGGATGCCGATCACCGTGAGCCACAGGTTCTGGCTGATCAGCAGCCGCCCGATCTTGCTGTCTTTGAAGCCCACCACCTTCAGGGTGGCCATCTCCCGGTAGCGTTCCGTGTAGCTCATGACGCCCAGGTTATAGAGGACCACGATGCCGAGGATGACCGCCGCCAGCACCAGCAGCCAGATCATCTTGTTCATCAGATCCATGAAGGTGTCGAAGGAATCCATGATGGACTGCTTGCTCTGTTTGTTCAGGATGTGCGCGTCCCCGGGGATCTCCGTCTCGTCGGTAAAGACGGAGGAGACGGTGTAGGGGATGCCCGTCCTGTCGGCGAAGGCCGCGGTCATGAACACACCCTCCGTCATGGAATCCAGGATGCCCGCCACGGGAACGGAATAGTGCTCGCTGCTGTCGTAAGGGGAGAAGGACAGGGTGTCACCCGCTTTCAGCCCGTGATCGCGGGCGATCCGGGAGCAGATGTACGCGCCGTCGTCGCGCAGGGGTATGATGCGCATGTCGGTGTCCACAAAGCGCACCTTGTCATGGGTGATCTCGTAGATTTCCAGGGTATAGCCCTTGTCGCCGATCTGGATCGCCCGGGACGCCGACCAGTCGCCGTTCAGCTGCCCCGCCAGGGCTTTGCCTTCCTCCGGATTCATGTTCTCGTTGTCCAGATTGATCCGGGTCGTATAGTTGATGGCTTTTTCGTAGAACACATCGAGGAAGGCGTCCATGGTATCCTTCATACCGAGACCGCCCACCAGGAGCACCATGCAGCCCACGATGCCGAACAGCGTCATCAGGCTCCGGGCCTTGTGGCGCACGCAGTCCCGGAGATTCCACTTGACGCCGAAGCCGAGGGCCTTGAAGCGCTTTGTCTCCTCAAACCGCAGGTGTTTCATGCGCCTGGGCGTGTAGGGACGGAGGGCGTCCGCCGCCGTGCCGGAGAGCATTTTCCGCACGGACAGGAACCCGATCAGCGTCAGGAAGGCGTTGATCCCGATCAGGACGAGCCAGGTAAAGCCGGGGGCGTGCAGCGACCAGTCGGGCATGTCGATGTAGGTCGCCATGGCGCCGTCGGGGTTCATGATGAACCAGCCCAGCCAGTAGCCCAGGCCGATGCCCAGCAGCGTGCCCAGCAAGCCGATGATCAGCGCGTAGGCGGAATAGTGGGCAAGGATGCGCCGGTCCTTGAAACCCAGGGCTTTGAAGGTGCCGATCTGCGTTTTTTCGCTGGCCGTGATGCGGTGCATGGTGGTCACCATCGTCAGGATGGCGATGGCCAGGAACAGCACCGGCAGGATGGAGGCCATGGTCTTGCCCTCGTTCACCTCGCCCCGGGTCTCGGCCCAGGACACGGTCTCGTCCTTGGAGAGGATCAGCCGGGTGCTGCCCAGGGCCTCATCGGCTTTCTCCACAAACGCCGCCTTGTCCAGGGACGATTTCACGTTGATCTGATGATAGAGCGATCCGATGAACGCCTTGTAGAGGGACGGGACAGCCCTGTCGAGCATCGCGGGGGAGATGTAGACGTACCCGTAGGAGGAATAGTCCGGCATCATCTGGGCGGAATCCGGCAGGCAGATCAGGTACTCGCTGGACTTGACTAGGCCCTTGACGGTGCCCTCCACCGTGATGCTCTGGTAAACCAGCGTCAGCGGGTCCCCCAGGGCAATGCCGTTGGCCGCCGCGTAGGAATCCGAAAGCCAGAAGCCGTCCGGGTCGTTTTCGTCATAGGGCTGCCCGCTCATGAGCAGGATGCCGGACACGTTCATGTTGTCACTGACGGTCAGCGCCAGGGTGTCCGGGTCGTCTTTCACCGCCACGTTGACGGAGAGAAACCGGGTGGCGTCCTCCACGCCGGCGATGCCTTTGACCGCCTCCAGGTCCGCCTCGCCGAATCCTTTGTCGGAGTAGATCCGGTAATCGGCGAAGCCGGTGGCGTCATAGATCTTCCGGGTGTTGACCTCCAGGGAATACCACTCCACGTTGAAACCCAGGAACACGCCCACGCCCAGGGCGACCATGATCACCATGGAGATAAATTGCGCCTTGTAGTGCCAGAGCGTCCGGAACAGTTTCTTCAGCAGCATTACCAGTCCACCTCTTCCACCGACAGCGGATGATCCTGGCTTTCACAGGCCTGGATTTTTCCGTTCTTGACCCGGATCACCACATCGGCCATCTTCGCGATATTCTGGTTGTGGGTCACGATGATGATGGTCTTTCCCATGTCCCGCGCCATGGAGAGCAGGAGCTTCAGCACCAGGACGCCCGTCTGGGAGTCCAGGGCGCCGGTGGGCTCGTCGCACAGCAGGATGTGCGGGTTCTTGGCCAGAGCCCGGGCGATGGACACGCGCTGCTGCTCGCCGCCGGAAAGCTCGGAGGGAAACTGGTGGATGTGATCCGAGAGCCCCACGGCTTCCAGCATGTCGTGGCTGGAGAGCGGATTCGGCGCGATCTCCTTGACCAGGGCGACGTTTTCGATGACGGTGAGCGTCGGGATCAGGTTGTAGCTTTGGAAGACAAAGCCCACGGAGGCGGCCCGGTATTCGGCCAGCTCGTTGGCGGTCAGGGTGGAGATGTCCTTTCCGTTGACCACGATGGTGCCTTCCGTAGGGCTGTCCAGCCCGCCCAGAAGGTTCAGCAGCGTGCTTTTCCCGGCGCCGCTGGGCCCCAGGATGACGATGAATTTCCCTTCCTCCAGGCTCAGGTTCACATGATCCAGCGCCCGCTGCTCGTGCTCCCCGTTCCGGTAGACCTTTGAAACGTCCTTGAATTCAACGATGGCCATGGTGCGCATCTCCTTCTTTATGCAGTGGCTTCCGCGGCGGAAGGGCGCCTTCCCGGTCGTCAGGGACCCCTCCGCCGCAGGCCTGTGAATTAGCAGTAACTAACCATGTGGGCATATTAGCATGACCTAACTGATTTGTCAAAACTTTTTCAAACCATTCCGGATTAGCGCATACAAAAAACCGGGGAGAGCGTTTCTCCCCGGCGATGCGCGGGCTTTCGGCGGCGAAGGGTTCATGCCGGTTTGCTTTCGTATCTGTCATTCTACTCAACTGCATAAAAGGCAGGCGGAACAAGGGCTTCCAAGGTTCTGCTGTGCTATAGAAGGTCTTACTCTCCCGCAATGAATTTGCGAGGATTCGTTTGACGCAGTACTTTTTTAGCAGAACATTCCGCCAGGAATTAGCTGGAATCCTGATACTGCACTGGCTCTGCTACCTTCGCGAGAAGCTCTCGAAGAAGCTGGGCGTTTCGCTTCCCCTGGACAAGGCCGGCGTGAAGAAGCTGAAAGCACAGCGGCAAGAGCTGACAGAGCAGAACGAATCACTTCGTCCCAAATTGGGACAGATTC
>CAMHDC010000146.1 GCA_946183765.1 uncultured Clostridia bacterium
TGGGCTTTCCTCCTTTGAAAGATTTACAGGAAAAGCATGGCCCGATTCTGGGCAAAGTATGCAAAAAGCGGTCCTGCGTCGAACAGGACCGCTTTTGCTGCGATAAATCAGACAGTTTCCCGGGGCAGCGGCAGCAGCACCGTGAAGGTCGTGCCGCTTTCTTCGCTGCTTTCGGCGGTTACGGAACCGCCCATGGCCTCCGCCACCCTCTCTACGATGGCCAGGCCCAGGCCGGAGCTGTCGGCGGCGGTGCGGCTCTTGTCTGCCCGGTAGAAGCGCTCGAACACGTGCGCGAGGTCCTCAGCCGGGATGTAGGAGCCGGTGTTGTGAACGGAAAGCCGGGCCTTCTTGCCCGCCTTCTCCAACGACACGGTGATGGCGCTGCCCGGCGCGGCGTACTTGCAGGCGTTGTCCAGCAGACACTCGAGGACGCTTTGGACCTGGTCCCGGTTGCCCTTGACGGCGAGGCCGCTCTCCACGTTTTCGTCGATGGTGAGCCCCCGTTCAAAGGCCGTGGCTTCGAAGGCCAGGGCGCTCTCCATGACCATGTCGGAGAGGTCCATGGTTTCCCCGGCGCCCCGGGTGGGGCTGTCCTCCATGCGGGCCAGGGTCAGCATCTTCTGCACCAGGTCCTTCATGCGCTTCCCGGCGGCGGCGATGCGGTCCAGTTCCGGCGTGTCGTCGCCCTCGCTCTGCTGCTTCAAAAGCTCGCTGTTGCTCAAAATCACGGTCAGCGGGGTCTTGAGGTCGTGGGACGCGTCCGCCACGAACTGCCGCTGCATGTCCCAGGCCTTGGCCATGGGCCGCACGGCCCAGCCGGACAGGAGCCATACGAGGAGCAGCAGCGCCAGCCACACCCCCGCGGCAAAGAGCGCCAGCGCCTTGGCGGCGGCGGTCAGCAGCCGGTCCTCCATGGCGGTGTCCACCACGGCCACGTAGGTCTTGCCGTCGCGGCTCTCCACCGCGGTGCGCACGCCCTTGTTCTTCAGCTTCCCGCCCCGGGCGGCCTCCTGGGCCAGCGCCTGCTGCTCCGCCTCGGAGAAGCGCTCCAGGGTGGCGCTGCTCTTGACCTCGATCTCGCCGGTCTCCGGGTCGATCTGGAGCACCACCGCCCGTTCGTTGCGGCCGCCGGGCCGCTCCCCGAGGGAAGCCATCAGCGAGCGCTTGAGCATCTGGTCCGCGTCGGAATAGATCACCCGCCGGGCCCCCAGGCCCAGGGCGAAGCAGACCAGCAGCAGCACCAGGGTGACCACGGTCATGCTGGTGAGGATGAACCTCCGTTTCAGCTTTCGGATCATTTCTCCAACCCCTCCAGCCGGTAGCCGAACTTACGCAGGGTGGCGATCTGGACGGGCGCCTTCAGAAAGGCCAGCTTCTTGCGCAGGAAGGAGATATAGACCTCCACGTTGTTGTCCTCCGCGTCGCTCTCAAAGCCCCAGACCTTGTTGATCAGCGTCTCCTTGCTGACGATGGCGCCGCCGTTGGACATGAAGATGCGGAGGATGGAGAACTCCTTCTTGCCCAGGCGCACCTTCTTGTCCCCGTAGCTAAGATCGCAGGTGGACAAATTCAGCCGCAGGTCGCCGAAGGAAAGCTCGTCCATGACCACCTCCCCCTGCCGCCGGGTCAGGGCCCGCACGCAGGCCATGAGCTCCGACATCTCGAAGGGCTTGGTGAGATAGTAGTCCGCGCCGCTGTCCAGTCCCCGCACCTTGTCGTCGGTCTCGGTCCGGGCGGTGAGCATGAGGATGGGCGTGTCGATCTTCGCCGCCCGAAGCTCCCGGGCGATGGAAAAGCCGTCCTTCTTGGGCAGCATGATGTCCAGGACGATCAGATCGTACGCGCCGGAGAGGCCGTTGTCCAGGCCGCTCTCCCCGTCGTTGCAGATATCGCTTTCAAAATGAGCGCTCTTGAGCATCTCGCCCAGCGTCCGGGCCAACGCCCTGTCGTCCTCCACGATCAACGCGCGCATGTGGTTATCCCCCTCACGATTTTTCTACACTGTACGCCCCGAATCTGAAAAAAGTCTGAACCTTCAGAGAAATAAACAAAAGAGGATGGGCAAAAAGATGGCGGGCAGCAGGTCCATGACCTTGAAGTGGGTGATCTTCAGCATGTTGAGGCCGATGGGCACCAAGAGGAGGGAGCCCACCGCGCCCATCTCCACCGCAGAGGCGGCGAAGAAGGAGGCGCTGAACATGCCGAGGACGGTGAAGAGGCCCTGGTAGAGGAACACCGCCGCCGCGGAGAGGAGCACTCCGCTGCCCAACGCGGAGGCGAGGAGCATGGCGGAGATGCCGTCGATGAGGGCCTTGGCGAACAGGGTGGCGTGGTCGGCGGAGAAGCCGTCCTGGAGCGCGCCGGTCACCGCCATGGCCCCGGTGCAAAAGAGGAGGGACGCGCTGACGAACCCGGCGGCGAAGCCCGCCTGCTTGTCGGGGCCCACCAGCTTGCCGCTCAATTTGTCCGCCAGACGGTGGAACGCGTCGTCGATGGAGAGCAGCGCGCCGATGGCCGCGCCCACGGCCAAAGAAAGGATCATGACCAGGGTCTTTTCCCCCTTGAGCGCACCGGCAAGGCCGATGAGGATGACCCCGAAGGCCAGGGCTTCCATGACCCGCTCCTGGAGCTTTTCGCTGATGCCTTTGTGAAAGAGTAAGCCTGCGCCGCCGCCCAGCAGGATGGCGGCGGCGTTGACGATGGTGCCGAGACCTTTCATGTTATACCCGTTCCACGGACAGCCGGACGGCTTCGCCGTTCACATCCCAATCCTTCTCATAGCCGGAGAGGGCGTCGGTCACGGCGTCGGCCAGGGTGTCGCCGGCGATGTCACGGGCGTATTTCTCGAACACGGCCTTCACCTTGTCGCTGCCGCTGTAGCCGATGCGGATATGGTCCGCCACCTCGAAGCCGGCCTCCTTGCGCATGGTCTGGAGCTTGCTGGTGAGCTCGCGGACGAAGCCCAGCTCGATGAGCTCCGGCGTCAGGTTGGTGTCCAGGACCACGGTCACCTGCCCGTCGGTCTCGGAAACCAATCCTTCCTTCTTCACGGCGGTGACCAGCACGTCCGCCTCGGTGAGCTCCACGGTTTGGCCGTTGGCTTCGAAGGCGTACTTGCCGTCCGCCTTGATGGCGTTCACGATCTCGTCCCCGGCCCCGGGCTCGGCCATCTTGTTGCGGATGGCGCCCAGAAGCTTGCCGTACTTGGGCCCCAGGGTCCTTAGCTGGGGCTTCACCGCGTAGGAGATGAACCCGGACGCGTCGGAGACGAAGGAGACTTCCTTCACGTTCAGCTCCTCGGCGATGATGGTGCAGTAGCCCTCGCTGAGAGGCTCGCCCTGGACGTACATGGCGGCAAGGGGCTGGCGGATCTT
Organism: uncultured Clostridia bacterium; assembly: GCA_946183765.1. Classification (GTDB taxonomy): domain Bacteria; phylum Bacillota; class Clostridia; order Christensenellales; family CAG-138; genus RUG472. The sequence continues at coordinate 3,375 of CAMHDC010000146.1, forward strand.
CATGGCGGCGTTGTTCCGGGCGGCCCGGCCCAAGGTCACGATGGCCAAAACCTCCTCCATGTTCTTCTCCAAATCAGCGTCGATCAGCGTTTCGTCCGCCGCGGGGAAGTCGCAGAGATGCACGCTGAGGGGCGCGTCCTTCTCCACCCGGCGCACCATGTTCTGATAGATGCTTTCGGCCATGAACGGCACGAAGGGCGCGCACACCAGCGTCAGCTCCTTGAGCACCGTGTACAGGGTCATGTAGGCCGCTTCCTTGTCCGCGGTCATCTCGCTCCCCCAATACCGGTTCCGGCACCGGCGCACGTACCAGTTGGAGAGCTCGTCCACGAAGGACTGGAGCTCCCGGCCCGCCTCGGTGATCTTCAGGGCGGCAAGGTCCGCGTCCACGGTTTGGATCAGGGTCTGCATCCTGGAAAGGACCCAGCGGTCCATGAAGGACAGGTTCTCCCGCCGCAGCTCATGCTTGGTGGGATCGAACTCGTCGATATCCGCGTAGAGGATGTAGAAGGCGTAGGTGTTCCACAGCGTCCCCATGAACTTGCGCTGATACTCGCTCACCGCGTCGCCGGAGAACCGGGAGGGCAGCCAGGGGCTGGAGCCCGTGTAGAAGTACCAGCGGACGGCGTCGGCGCCCTGGGCGTCCAGCACGTCGAAGGGGTTGACCACGTTCCCCAGGTGCTTGCTCATCTTCTTGCCGTCCTTGTCGCACACGAGGCCCAGGACCACGCAGTTCTTGAAGGGCGGTTCGTCGAAGAGCAGGGTGGCGATGGCGAGCAGGGTATAGAACCAGCCCCGGGTCTGGTCGATGGCTTCGGAGATGAAGTCGGCGGGGTAGCGCCGCTGGAACTTCTCCTTGTTCTCGAAGGGATAGTGCCACTGGGCGAAGGGCATGGAGCCGGAGTCGAACCAGCAGTCCA
>CAMHDC010000147.1 GCA_946183765.1 uncultured Clostridia bacterium
ACACGAGACCGATCATGGAGAAGAAGGCGTTGCCCTGGAAGCGCATCTGGTTGTTGAGCACGCAGGAGGCCAGCACGAAGGGCGCGCCGAAGAGGAGGGTGGTATAGTAGGCCCGGGCGTGATCCACGGTCTCCTGGGCCACCCGGGCAGTGTCAGCCCCCAGCACCTGCAGGATGGGCCCGGCGAAGAGCTGTCCCAACCCCAGGATGAGCGCGCCGGCGATCAGCGCGCAGAAGAAGCCCGTGGCGGCCATCTTCTCAGCGTCCTCGATCTTGTTGGCTCCCAGCGCCCGGGACACGTAGTTGCCGGAACCCTGGCCGAAGAAGAAGCCGCAGGCCTGCATCAGGGTCATCAGGGGGAAGATCAGGCCCACTCCCGCCGTGGCGAAGGTGCCGATGCGCCCCACGAAGAAGGTGTCCGCCATGTTGTACAGGGAGGAGATCAGCATGGAGGCGATGGTGGGGCCGGCCAGGCGAAGGATCAGCTTCTTCACCGGCTGGGTGGTCATGCGGATGAGTTTGTCGTTTTTCGCGTCCATCTTTTCTGCCCTGTTCAAAAAATCCCCTGACCGCTTGGGATCAGGGGCGCTAAAAACAAGGTATCACGTTTTGGAGGAAGCGTCAATGATTTGGAACTTTATTTTTCCACAGGTTCCCAGGCGTCTTTCAGCAGCCCTTCCGCTTCGGCGAGGGAGAGACCCAGGCCCCGGCAGTAGGCGGCGGCGTCCCGGAGCCGGTCCTCGGCCATGGCGCGCTTGAGGCGCTGGAGCTTGTCGGCGCTCATGGGCGCGATGAAGCAGCCCCGGCCCACGAAGCTCTCGATGAAACCCGCCGCCTCCAGCTCCTCCCAGGCCCGCTTCACGGGAATGACGCTGATACTGAGCTCCCGGGCCACCGTGCGGATGGGGGGCAGGGCGTCGCCGCTTCTGAGCCGTCCGTCCAGGATCTGGGCGCACAGCTGGTCGAAGAGCTGCCGATAGATGGGCAACGGCGAGCTGCCGGAGAGAACGAGATCCATCAAAGGTCCACCTGTTCGAAGATGCGGACGGCTTTGCGGGCGGCGAGGCAGGTCCCAAGGCCGTAGATCAAAGCGCCCACGGCCAGGGCGACGAGCTGAATCCGCCAGGCAGAGTCGGTCACGGGATAGGCGTCCAGGTTCTCCGCGACCCAGGCGAAGAAGGGGACCTGGCCCTTGGCCACGGCGGCGGCGATCATGAATCCCTCCCACAGGATGATCCAGACGAACACGGAGATGGTGCTGATGAGAAAGTTTTTACCGGACTTGTTTTCATCCCGATAGAAGGCGGGGATGAAGACCACGTTGAAGATCGTGAACAGCACCAGCGCTGCGGCCAGGAAGGTGATGTTCCCATCGGTGCCCGCCGCGTTCCCCGCGGGGTTCAGCCTGTGGTTCACCAGGATCATGGGGACCAGGAGCAGGAACATGACCATCTCGATCGTCACCACGAACCGTACCCGGGCCTTCACCGCCTGGGCCTTGGACACAGGGAGCAGGGCCGTGAACAGCGTATCGTTGTTCCCCACGCTCTGGTTGAACAGGTAGTAGATGCTGTTGCAGGTGAAGAAGCAGGCCACCAGATAGGGGTAGCTGGGAATCAGCAGCATGGCGGCGAAGAGGAAGAACAGGGGCACCTGTACGGGCAGGCAGAGCTTCAGTTCCTTATAAAACAGTTGTTTCATGGCTGTCCTCCTGTTCGGTGTAGATCATGATGGATTCAAGATCGGCGGGCGCGATCTTGCAGCTTCGGAAGGCTTCTTCGTCCTCGGCCCGGATGAGGCCGGTGAAGCCGAAGGCGTGCTCCTTGCAGCCGACGAGCTTGGGGCGGCGCACCTCCAGGTGCTCCCGGTCCCCGGACACCAGCCGATAGCCCTCCCGGAAGGTGAGCACGTCGGTGGAGGCAAGGATCTTGCCGCCCTTGATGTAGGTGATGTAGTCCGCGCACTTTTCCAGGTCCGAGATGATGTGGGTGGAGAAGAGGATGCTGCGGCTGCCGTCCTCGATGACGGACCGGAACACGTCCAGAAGATCGTCCCGGGACACGGGGTCCAGGCCGCTGGTGGGCTCGTCCAGGATGAGGAGTTTGGCGTTGTGGGAAAGGGCCAGGGCCAGCGCGTATTTCACCCGCATGCCCGCGGACAGCTCCTTCACCTTCTTTCCCTCCGTCAGGGCGAAGCGGCGCAGGTAGGTCTCATAGGCTCCTTGGTCCCAGTCGGGATAGAAGCGGCGCGTCACGTCGGTGATGGTCCGCAGAGTGGCGTTCTTGTAGCAGTCGAACTCGCCCATGACGAAGCCGATCTCGCTCTTGCAGGCCTGCTCGTTCTCGAAGAAGGACCGGCCGTTGACGAACACCTCTCCCCCGTCCCGGTGAACGAGGTTCAGCATGGCCTTCATGGTGGTGGTTTTCCCGGCCCCGTTCCGGCCGATAAAGCCCATGATGTATCCGGGCTCCAGGGAAAAGCTGACCTTATCCAACGTAAAGGTCGGATACCGCTTGGTAAGGTCCCGCACTTCCAATAGCTGCATGGTTTTCCTCCTGTGTATATTGTGTATATTCGATATGCACAATAATATACCGCCGTTTTGGAATTGTCAAGGGCTTTTTGTAATGATATACTTATCGTATCAACCAAACAGAAGGAGAGCCTTGCATGGATTTTTACAGCGAGTATAGAAGCAAGCTTCGGACCCCGGAGCAGGCCGTACAGTGCGTGAAGAGCGGCGACTGGATCGACTACACCTCCCAGCTGGGCTTCCCCATCCTGCTGGACAGGGCTTTGAGCAAGCGGCGGGACGAGCTGTTCGACGTGAAGATCCGGGGCAACCTGATCTTCAACAAGCTGGAGACCGTGGAGAACGACCCCAGCCGGGAGCACTTCATCTACAACTCCTGGCACTGCTCGGGCTACGAGCGGAGCCTGTGCGACCGGGGCCTCTGTAACTTCATCCCCATGGTCTTCCGCAACGTGGTCCCCTACTACACCCACTTTCTCACCGTGAACGTGGCCATGGTCAGCGTCACGCCCATGGACAAGCACGGCTACTTCAACCTGAGCTGCTCCACCGGCGTGAGCAAGGGCATCATCGACAAGGCGGACATCGTCATCGTGGAGGTGAACGAGCATCTGCCCTGGCTCTGCGGCGGGTTCGACGAGGTGGTCCACATCTCCCAGGTAGATTACGTGGTGGAGGGGGAGCACGAGCCCCTGTTCGAGCTGCCCATCGCCGAGCCCAGCGAGCTCGATAAGAAGATCGCGGCCAGCATCGTGCCCTACATTCAGGACGGCGCCTGTTTGCAGCTGGGCATCGGGTCCATGCCCAACTCCGTGGGCAACATGATCGCCAACTCCGATCTCAAGGACCTCTCCATGCACACCGAGCTCTGCTCCGACGCCTACTACGACCTGTACGCCGCCGGGAAGCTGACCAACGCCCGGAATAACGTACACCGGAACAAGGGCATGTTCGGCATGGCCTTCGGCACCAGGAAGCTCTACGAATGGATGGACCACAACCCGGGTTTGTCCGTGTGCCCCCTTGCGTACGTGAACTCTCCCGAGCTCATCGGAGCCATCGACAACATGGTGGCCATCAACAACTGCATCGCTCTGGATTTGTACGGCCAGGTGTCCGCCGAAAGCTCCGGCACCAGGCACATCTCCGGCACCGGCGGGCAGCTGGATTTCATGACCGGCGCGGCGAAGTCCAAGGGCGGCAAGGCCTTCATCTGCCTCACCTCCACCTTCACGGACAAGAAGGGACAGATGCATTCCCGCATCGTGCCCCACTTCGGCGGCGACATCGTCACCACCCCCCGGAGCGAAACCTACTACGTGGTCACGGAATACGGCGTGCGCAATCTCGTCGGCCGGACCACCTGGGAGCGGGCGGCCATGCTGGTGGACCTGGCCCATCCCGCCTATCGGGAGGAGCTCATCGCTGCCGCGGAGAAGCAGAACATCTGGCGGCAGTCGAATAAGCGGTAATACCTTTTCTCTTCGGTAAAAGAATTAAGAAGGAGCATGTTTTTCCGTTGAGGAAAGGCATGCTCCTTTGCAAATACAGGTTGAAATCGGGGCGATTTTTTCGTACACTAAGGGTAGAAACAAGGGCAGGAGGCTTAGCTATGCGGAACCATGAAGTGACGGAATCTCACCCGCTGCTGGACGCGCGGGGGAACCTGCGGGAGCCCGGCTGGTCCCGGCACCTGGTGCAGAAATACGACCGGGCCCAGGTGAAGGCCCCCAACTGGCGCATCAAGGAGTGGGACTA
>CAMHDC010000148.1 GCA_946183765.1 uncultured Clostridia bacterium
TTATGGCCTAAGTATAGCAAAAGCGCTCTCCCTGTTGGCGGGTGAGCGCTCAAACTTCTTTTTCTTTTTTTGAAAATGGTTTTTTCAATGTGACTTGTTGAGTGGCCCACATCCGCAAGGAGCCATTTGTTCCAAGTTGAAGGTAGATGTTCCAAGATGTATCGTTATGTTTTCAGATGCTTGGAAGATGTCCGATAATGTGGCGAGATGTAAGAAACAAACTGTTGCTAACTATTGGAAAGCATCTTATAATTTATGTACACTTTCGGTGTACACTTTTGATGTTGCTTGAACAGTCATTTGTGGTGGGATGTACACTTTATGTACACTTTTCAAGAGAGAGGAGGCAAAAAAGAAGAAGAGAAAGGTTTCACCCTTTCTCTCCAAAAAGTCCCTGTTTGCCTGGGTTTTCTTATTTCCCGAAATACCGCTTGAGCAGGCCTGCGAAGGCTTTGCCGTGCCTGGCTTCGTCGCGGGCCATTTCATGGACGGTGTCGTGGATGGCGTCGAGGCCCAGCTCCTTGGCGCGCTTGGCCAGGGCGGTCTTGCCGGCGGTGGCGCCGTTCTCGGCCTCGACCCGCATCTTCAGGTTCTTCTCGGTGGAGTCGGTGAGGACCTCGCCCAGCAGCTCCGCGAACTTGGCGGCGTGCTCGGCTTCCTCCAGGCCCGCCTTTACCCAGTACTCGCCGATCTCGGGATAGCCCTCGCGATAGGCGACCCGGGCCATGGCCAGATACATGCCCACCTCGGTGCATTCGCCGGTGAAGTTCTTGCGCAGGCCTTCGATGATATCCTCCGGCGCACCCTGCGCCACACCAACCACATGCTCGGCGGCCCAGGTCATTTCCCCGGCCTGCTCGATGAACTTGGAAGCGGGAGCCTTGCAGATGGGGCACTGCTCGGGGGCCTTCTCGCCTTCATACACGTAACCGCAGATGCTGCATACGAACTTTGCCATGATAAATCCTCCTGAATCATTATTCTTGGTGTTTCCCCGCCCGTTCGCGGGTACTCGTCCTTAATATTGTAAGTTCTCCCCCGCCTCTCTGTCAACACCCGGCGACAAGTTTTTGCCGTCTATGACTTCAGCGTCAGCTCTACCAGATTGTCCAAATCTACTCTGGTACCGTCGGCGAGAAACAGGGTGCGGTTGGGCTCGTCCAGACGGCGGGCGCGGCCGGTGAGGGTTTCGTAACGTCCGCCGGTCTTCTTCTCGTCCGGGACGAATCGGGTGACGGATATCTCCGGCTGCTCAGAGAGGCGCTCCCGCAGGAAGGAAAGCTGCTCGTCCAGGGCGATGAGCGCGTCCTCTCCCAGTTCGGGGGCCGCTTCCGTGAGCCGCGCCGCCTCCTCTATCTCCCCCTCAAAGCCCGTCAGAGCCGCAAAAGGCAAGAACTGCGCCGCCCGCTTGCTCATGGGCATGGGCGGATGCTTCTTCGACACAGGCCGAGGCAGATTGATGATGTCGTCGTAGGGACCGGTCATATCAGCGGATGAAGTTAGTGCGGCTGCCCCGCTCCGTCTCGGGCAGAGGAACGCCGGCCTGACGGCCCGCTTCCTGGCACTTGAGGAGATAGGCCATGTTCCGGGCCAGGTTCCGCATGGTCTGCAGACCCTCGGCGTCCTCCGCGGCCTCGCCGGCCTTGGTGCCGTGCATCAGGTTCCAGTAGGTCGAACTCACCACGGGCATGCGGGAGATGCCGAAGTACTTGTTGAGCACGTCGAAGGAGGCCGAGGTGCCGCCCCGCCGGGCTACGGCCACAGAGGCTCCGGGTTTGAAGGCGAAGGCCGCGCTGGCGCTGTAGAAGACCCTGTCCAGGAAGCTGAGGATGCGGCCGCTGGGATGGGCATAGTAGACCGGGGTGCCGAAGACGAAGCCATCCGCTTCCCTGGCCTTGGCGATGAAGTCGTTGACCCCGTCGTCTTTCCCGAAGGCGCAGCCCGCCTCGGTGCAGGCGCCGCAACCCAGGCAGTCCCGGATGGGGCTGTTGCCTACGTTCACGATCTCATAGTCGATCCCCTCCCGCCGCAGCTGTTCGCCGATCTCCTTGAGGGCGATATAGGTGTTGCCCGTGGGCCGGGCGCTGCCGTTGAGCATCAATACTTTCATGTGTTGCCTCCTTGTATTATTATGCGTTTATGCTGTATATATACAGCTTGTCAAGCTTTATGACCGCCGATCTGGGCGTTCCGGTCCTTGGTGGTGGCGCCGTCCTTCAGATCCATGCCCTTCAGGATGGCGTTGCCGCCGAACTTCTTGCGGATATCCAGCACCGCCTGCTGGGCCCGCTGTTCCCGCTGCTGCCGGTTCCGGCGCGCCTGCCGAGCCTGTTCCTCCGCTTCCGGATCGCTGAACAGATCCAGCTGTTCGCTTTTGCCGCCCACAGGGTCCATGCCGACCTCCTCCAGCCGCCCGGCCGCCACCTGAACGCGGCGCACCGTAAGGCTTTGATCCGCCGCCCGATCGAAGACGGCTACGAGGGCGGCCGCGATATCCTTCGTCGACGCGGTGGGTTCCCGAAAGCGATGGCTGCCGTGGGCGGGTTTGGGGGCGGAGCGGCCGTAATAGTCCACGATCACCTCGCCGCCGTAGGCCGAGCCTCCGGTCAGATTCTCCACGTCGTAGCCGATATACAGGTACACCTCCCCCGCCAGAAGGCCACGATCCACCAGGTCCAGGGAAAGGCTCTCCGCCATCTCCCGGACGATGATCCGTGCCTCCGAAAAGGCGTAGGGCCGCATGAGCACCTGGCCGCTGCCCACGCTCTTGGACTCCGGCGTATAGGCCTTGACCGCCTCCAGGGTGCAGGGCTCCCAACCCCAGGCGTGGTCGATGAGCAGCTCCGCGTTCACGCCGAAGATTTTGTACAGGGCGTCCTCGCTGCTGAGGGACATGCGGGCCAGGTCCCCCATGGTATACACGCCCCGGCTCGCCAATCGTCTGGCCGTGCCCAGGCCCACCCGCCAGAAGTCGGTGATGGGACGGTGGCCCCACAGCTGTTCCCGATAGGTCTGCTCCGTGAGCTCGGCGATCCGGGCCCCGTGCTCGTTGGGGGCGGCGTGCTTGGCCACGATGTCCATGGCCACCTTGGCCAGATACAGGTTGGTGCCTACCCCCGCCGTAGCGGTGATGCCGGTCTCCTGCAGCACCTCCTCCATCAGCTTCTCCGTCAGGGCCCGGGGCGTGAGGCCGTAGGTTTGGAGGTAGGGGGTCAGGTCGATGAACACCTCGTCGATGGAATAGACCTGGATGTCCTCCGGGGCCACGTAGCGCAGGTAGACGCTGTATATCCGGGCGCTGTAGGCCATGTACTTCTTCATCTGGGGCGGGGCGGTGATATAGTCCGCCTGGAGCGCCGGGTCGGCTGCCAGCTCGCGGGCGAAGGTGGAGCTGCCCTGGAGTCGATGTCGGGGGGCCGCCATCCGCCGCAGGGTGTTGATCCGGCGCATACCCTCCTCCACCTCGAAGAGCCGGGCGCGGCCAGGGATGCCGTGGGCCTTCAGGGCCGGGGACACGGCCAGACAGATGGTCTTCTCCGTTCGACTCCGATCCGCCACCACCAGCAGGGTGTCCAGGGGGTCCAGCCCCCGCTCCACGCACTCCACGGAGGCGTAGAAGGACTTGAGATCGATGGCTGCATACCAGCGCTCTTCCATATCCGCGCCTCCTTTCTTTGTTTATAGCATACCACATCCGCGCCTTTCGGTACAGAAAAAAACCTGTAAACAGTCCCATACGGGGCCGCTTACAGGAATACGGGAGATCCAAGAGGCTCAGGAAAGGGCGCCGAAGATGGCAGCCAGCAGGTCGTCATAGGCCGTGAAGGCAGGAAGCTGAGGATAGTCGGCCTTGATTTTCTCCGTGGTGCGGAAGAGAAAGCCCACCTTGCTGGCGAGGAGCATATCGAGGTCGTTATAGCTGTCGCCCACGGCGATGGTCTCGAAGCCCACGCTTTGGAGGGCGCGGACCGTGGAGAGCTTCGAATCCCGGCAGCGCATGCGGATATCCATGAGTTCGCCGGTATCGGACACGACAAGGGAGTTGCAGAAGATGGTGGGGCGGCCCAGCTTGTCCAGCAGAGGCTTGGCGAACTCCTCGAAGGTATCGCTGAGGATCACCGCCTGGGCCCTGTCCCGCAGGGCGTCCAGAAAGGCCCTGGCACCGGGCAGAGGGTCGATCTTATCGATGACGGCCTGTATCTCCTGCAAGCCCAGACCGCGCTCCTTCAGAATGCCCATGCGCCAGTGCATGAGCTTGCGGTAGTCCGGCTCGTCCCGGGTGGTGC
>CAMHDC010000149.1 GCA_946183765.1 uncultured Clostridia bacterium
ATCTCCTGGGGGATGGGGTATTCCCGGGTGTCGTTGTCCAGCTCCTGCTTCACCAGCTCCTCGCAGAACACGCCGGAGAGCTCCGCCGCGGTCATGGGCCGGTGGGTGCCGGGGTTCAGCAGGGGCGCCGGCTTGGTTTTCATGTCCGCCCGGACGTTGTACCAGTATTTGGGCATCTCGGACTCTTCGAGGTAGATTTTGTAGGGGATGGTGGATGCGCTCATGGTGGATCTCCTTTCCGTTTTTATTCAAAACAAAAAGCCTCGCCCGATTGGACGAGGCTTGCGCTTCCTTGTACGCGGCTCACGATCCAATTCCGGGCAACGCAAAACGGCGGCTAAACCACCAGCCGCTAAACCAGAAGGACCGATTGCTTCCGTTGCCCATGGCCGTGCTCCTTTCCTCAGAAATTATATATTATATTACTCCCCCGCCCCCGGTCTGTCAAGCTTATTTTTTCCCCGCCCCGAATCCCTATTCCCACCGGGAAAAAATTATGGTATACTACCTATATATTGGGTGAAAAGGCGGTCTATCATGTATTTAGCCGACGGTTGGCAGGATTTCGAGATACTGGACGCAGGCAACGGCGACAAGCTGGAGCGCTGGGGCAGCTTCGTGCTGCTGCGGCCCGACCCCCAGGCCGTGTGGCCCATGGGCGAGCACAAGGCGGACGCGGTCTATTTCAGGTCCCCGTCCGGCGGCGGCCACTGGGAGTTCCAACGGGAGCTGCCCGAAAGCTGGACGGTCCGCTACAAGGGCCTCACCTTCGTGGTCCGGCCCACGGGCTTCAAGCACACGGGCCTGTTCCCGGAGCAGGCGGTGAACTGGGACTTTATGAGCGACCGGCTGAAGGCCTGGGAAAAGAGCCATAGCGAGGCCCCCCGGGTGCTGAACCTGTTCGCCTACACCGGCGGCGCCACCTGCGCCTGCGCCAAGGCCGGGGCCCAGGTGGTCCATGTGGACGCCGCCAAGGGCATGGTGGCCTGGGCCAAGGACAACGCCGCGGCCTCGGGCCTGTCGGGCGCCCCCATCCGCTATATCGTGGACGACTGCTTGAAGTTCGTCCGCCGGGAGCAGCGCCGGGGCAACCGGTACGAGGGCATCCTCATGGACCCGCCCAGCTACGGCCGGGGGCCCGGGGGCGAGATGTGGAAGATCGAGACGGGGCTCTTCGAGCTGGTCAGCGAGTGCGCCAAGCTCCTCTGTGACGACCCCTGCTTCTTCCTCATCAACAGCTACACCACGGGCCTCGCGCCCAGCGTCCTCAAGAACGTGCTCACCGTGGCCCTGCCTAAGGCCCACGCGGAGGCCCAGGAGGTGGGCCTGCCCATCCGCCGGGGCGGTTTAGTGCTGCCCTGCGGGGCAACCGGAAGGTGGACCCCGTAAGCTATGGATATTCGCGTATTGTATGAGGACAACCACCTGCTGGTGGTGGAAAAGCCCGCCAACGTGCCCGTCCAGGCCGACGCCTCCGGGGACGAGGACCTGCTCACCGCCTGCAAGGGGTATATCAAGGAAAAGTACGCCAAGCCCGGGGAGGTCTATCTGGGCCTGGTCCACCGGCTGGATCGGCCCGTGGGGGGCGTGATGGTCTTCGCCCGCACCAGCAAGGCCGCCGCCCGGCTCACGGAGCAGTTCAGCGCCCATCGGGCCAAAAAGCGGTACGCCGCCGTGACGGAGGGGTACGCCCCCGCCGAGGGCCGGCTCACGGATTGGCTGCTGAAGAACGAAACCACCAACACCACGTCCGTAGTGAAGGAGGGGACCCCCGGAGCGAAGCAGGCGAAGCTGAGCTTCCGGACCCTGGTGCGGGATAAGGGCCTGTCCCTATTGGACGTTGACTTGCAGACGGGGCGGCCCCACCAGATCCGGGTCCAGCTTTCTCACGCCGGCTGGCCCATCCGCGGGGACCAGCGGTACAACCCCGACGCCAAGGCGGGGGAGCAGATCCGGCTGTGGGCCTACGCCCTGACCGTGGAGCACCCCACCTTGAAGGAGGAGATGACCTTCTACGCCCTGCCGCCCTTCGGTGAGTTCCCCACGGCAGTGAAGTATCTGCCCGCCTTCCGGGCCTGCTCCGCTGTCTACGAGGACGGGGACATGCTGGTGGTGGACAAGAACGCCGGCGTGGAGGTGGAGACGGACCTGATTTCCGAGCTCTCCGCCATCACGTCGCCCCTCTACCCCGTCCACCGGCTGGACGCCAACACGGTGGGCCTGGTGGCCCTCGCCAGGAACGAGGCCGCCGAGGAGGAGCTGCTGGACGCCTTCGCCCGCCACGACACCGGGAAGGTCTACGAGGCCATTTTGGCGGGCGTGCCCGAGAAGCGGGAAGGGACCCTGGTCCACTACGGAGTAAAGGACGAGGACCGGGCCTATATGCGCCTGGCGGATAAGAACACCCCCGGGGCGCTGCGGATGGAGCTCAGCTACCGGATCGTGGAGGTCCGGGGCGGGCTCGCCAAGGCGGAGATCCGGCTCTTCACCGGCCGGACCCACCAGATACGGGTCCAGATGGCGGCCATCGGCTGCCCGGTGCTGGGGGACGACAAGTACGGCGACCGGGAGGCCAACAAGCGCTTCCGGCAGAAGAAACAGCTGCTCCTGGCCAAGCGCCTCACGGTGCGGGGCAGGACCTTTGAAAGCACACGAGAACTCAACATACATCAACTATTCAAGGAGGACCTATGAACGCACAGGAACGGTATGAATATTGGCTGAACAGTCCCGACGTGGACGAGGGGACCAAGGCGGAGCTGCGTGCCATCGCGGGCGACCCCGTGGAGATCGAGGATCGGTTCTATCAGGAGCTGTCCTTCGGCACGGCGGGCCTGCGGGGCGTGCTGGGCGCCGGCGACAACCGGATGAACGTCTACAACGTCCGCAAGGCCACGGAGGGCCTGGCCCGGCATCTGAAGGACCGGTTCCCCCAGGGGGCCACCGTGGCCATCGCCTACGATTCGAGAAACTTCTCCGACGTGTTCGCCCGGGAGACCGCCTGCGTGCTGGCGGGCCACGGCATCCACGTGTACCTGTACAGCACCCTGCACTCCGTGCCCCAGCTGTCCTTCACGGTGCTGCACCTCCATTGCAGCGCCGGCGTGGTCATCACCGCCAGCCACAATCCGCCCAAGTACAACGGGTACAAGGTCTACTGGACCACCGGCGGCCAGGTGGACCCGGTGGAGGCCGACGCCATCACGGACCGCATCCGGGAGGTGGAAGGGTTCGCCACGGGCTATATGGCCTACGAGGAGGCCCTCGAAAAGGGGCTCATCCAGCTCATCGGCAAGGAGGTGGACGAGGCCTACTACGCCGCCACCATGTCCCTGCTGCAGCAGCCCCAGCTCCTGCGGGAGAAGGGCAGGAACGTGACCATGGTCTATACGCCGCTGCACGGGTCCGGGTACGTGCCCGTGACCACGGTCCTCAGCCGCATCGGCATGAAGAACGTGTTCCCCGTGCCCGAGCAGGTGAAGCCCGACGGGAACTTCCCCACGGTGAAGGCCCCCAACCCCGAGGACCCCAACGCCTTCACCCTGGCGTTCAAGCTGGCTGAGGAGAAGAAGGCGGACGTGATCATCGGCACCGACCCCGACAGCGACCGGCTGGGCGTGGCCGTCCGCAAGCACGACGGGACCTGGGCCGTCCTCACCGGCAACCAGATCGGCTCCATCCTCCTCTACTGCCTGCTCACCGCCAAGAAGGAGGCAGGCATCCTGCCCAAGAACGGGCTGGTGGTCCGCTCCCTGGTGTCCACCCCCCTGGCCGACGCCATCTGCGCCTCCTTCGGCGTCCAGATCCGGGAGGTGCTCACCGGCTTCCGCTTCATCTCCGAGCAGATCGCCGAGTGCGAGGAAAAGCGCGAGCACACCTTCCTCTTCGGCTTCGAGGAGAGCTTCGGCTTCCTGGCCGGCGGGTTCAGCCGGGACAAGGACGCCGTCTGCGCCGCCATGCTGGTGGCCGAGGGCTGCACCCTCTTCAAGGAGCAGGGGCTGACCCTCTACGACGTGCTGCAGAAGATCTACCAGACCTACGGCTATTATAAGGAAAAGACCGTGTCCTACACCCTGGAGGGGAAGGCCGGCATCGAGAAGATCCAGGGGGCCATGAAGCAGCTGCAGGCGAATCCGCCCCAGGCCATCGGCGGCAAGGCCGTGGTGAAGTACGTGGACTACAACGATTCCGCCGCCACGGGCCTGCCCAAGAGCAACGTGCTGCGCTGGACCCTCGCGGACGGCAGCTGGGCCATCGCCCGGCCCTCCGGCACGGAGCC
>CAMHDC010000150.1 GCA_946183765.1 uncultured Clostridia bacterium
TCTGGCAGGTGGGTCGCCTGTTCGTGGGCGGCATGAACATCGTGGGCCTGGTGATAGCCCTCGTCCTGCTGGCTCTGCTCTGCTGGCAGCTCTTCAAGCCCTATCAGGAAGCCCAGAAGCTGACCGTGAAATAACTTGGTTCCCCATCCCATGATAGCGGCAGCGCAGCGAGATAAGACACCTTTCATCTTCGCTGCGCTGCCCCTCCTGAAAAGAAGGAAGTGATCCTATGCTTGCCTGGCTTTCCGCCAATCTGATCAATATCTCCCTGATTGCCGCCGTCGCGCTGATCGTGTTCCTGCTGGTCCGCGTCATGGTCCGTGACCGCAAGGCGGGCAAAGCCCCCTGCGGCGGCAACTGCGCGTCCTGCGGCGCCTGCCGGGGCTGCGCTTCCTGCAGCGGCTGCGGCGCAGCCGAGGGGACGCCGATCGTCGATCGGACGAACCGGGCGGCAGGAAAAACCGCCCCGTAAGAACAGCTGTCAAGAGAAGGAAAAACGGAGGGATCGGCCCTCCGCCGGATTGACAGGGATCGCTTTGCTCCGTATACTCTTTTTAAGACCGTCGGCGACGTTCCCTTGTCGCGCTCTCGATCATTTCAAGGAAAAGGTGAAACAATGAAAGACATCACGGCCAAGATCGCCGACAGAGAAAAGGTCATCGTCCGCACCAGCGTCGTCGGCATCGTCACCAACCTGCTGCTGGTAGGGTTCAAAGCTTTCGTGGGGCTCATGTCCCACTCCATCGCCGTCATTCTGGACGCGGTCAACAACCTGTCCGACGCCCTGTCCTCCGTGGTCACCATCCTGGGGGCCAAGCTGGGGGCCAAGCAGCCTGATAAAAAGCATCCCCTGGGCTACGGCCGCATCGAGTATCTCAGCTCCATGATCGTGGCCGCCCTGGTGCTCTATGCGGGCCTTACGTCCCTGGTGGAGTCGGTAAAGAAGATCATCCACCCGGAGGCGGCGGAATACAGCGCCGTGTCCCTCATCATCATCGCCGTGGCGATCCTGGTGAAGCTGGGTTTGGGCACCTACGTGAAGCGGCAGGGGCAGCGCGTCAACTCCGGCGCTCTCGCCGCCTCCGGCTCCGACGCCCTGTTCGACGCCATCCTCTCCGCCTCGGTGCTGGCCTCCGCCGCCATTTACCTCATTTGGGGCGTCTCCCTGGAGGCCTATGTGGGCGTGGTCATCTCCGGCTTCATCCTCAAGGCGGGCGTGGAGATGATGATCGAGACCCTGAACGACATCATCGGTAAGCGGGAGGACGCCGAGACCACCCGGGAACTGAAGCGCATCATCTGCGAGGAGGAGGGGGTCCTGGGGGCCTACGACGTGACGCTGTTCAACTACGGTCCCAACCGGAACTACGGCTCCGTCCATATCGAGCTGCCGGACACCCTGACCGTGGACGAGGTGGACCGCATGACCCGCCGCATCCAGTCGGACGTGTTCGGGCGGACCGGCGTGATCCTCACCGGCATCGGCGTCTATTCCTTCAACACAAAGGACGACGAGGCGGCCCGCATGCGCAACGCGATCCAGAAGACGGTCCTCGATCACGACTGGGCCCTGCAGATGCACGGCTTCTACGCCGACACGGAGAAGAAGACCCTTCGCTTCGACGTGGTCATGAGCTTCGACGTGGACCGGAAGGAGGCTCTGGAGACCCTCTATGGGGAGGTCAGCGCCCTGTATCCGGCCTATACGGCCCTGATCGTGCCGGACGTGGACGTTTCCGACGGTTGATCCGGGAGGTTATACCGTCCCATCGTCTGTGCCGGAGGCGTCGGGCTGTTCTGCCGGAGCCTCCGTGGGGGAGGACGCCGTACCGCTGCGTTTCTTTTGGAAAGACTTGCCCTCTGCGGAGGGCTTTTTCTTTTGCCGCGAGGCCGTGCCGTCCGAGGGGGCGCTCTCCGGCTCCCCGGCTTCCCGGCGTCCCTTACCGTTTTTTTGCGCCGTTTCGCCCTTTGTGCCCTTCCGCTCCTTGGAGAACGACTGCTCCGTATCGGCGGCGGGCTGCTCTATCGCCGGAGGCGTGGGAGCCGTCTCGGCGGCGTTCGGCGCTTCGCATCCGATCAGGGACGCCGCCATAAGTCCCATACCCAGCATACAGAGAGCTGCTTTTTTTAGTGATTGTTCCATAGGTTCATGACCTTCCTTTCTTGTTTTGATCGTCCTGTGTCGGGATCCCTCAGCCGCCGCGCCGGCCCCAGCCGCCCATGCCGCCCCGGCCGCCGCCCATCCCCTGGGTGGGGATGGCGTTGAGCTGCTGCCCGTTGACGATGATGGTGCCGCCGTTGTACTGGGCGGAGCCGTCGCAGTCGAAGGAGCTGTTGCCGGTGACGTCGATAGTGCCGCCGTTGATCACGATGTCCCCGTTGGAGTCGATGCCGTCCGTGTCCCCGGAGGCCATGATCACGGTGATGTCGCCGCCGTTGATCTCCACCTTGGTCCGGTACGCGCCGGACTTGTTGGCTCCGTTGATGCCGTCGTCCCGGGCGCTGACGGCGAGGGTGCCGCCGTTGATCTGGACGTAGGTGGCTTCGATCCCCTCGGCGGCGGTGATCGAGATGGTCCCGTCGTTGATCTGGACCGCGCTCACGGCGTGGATGGCGTCGTCGCCGGCCTGGATGGTGATGCTGCCCCCGGCGATGTAGATATAGCCCAGGCTGTCGTCGTCATCGTTCTCCGCGTGGAGACCGTCCGTCCCGGCCACAAGGTCCAGCGTGCCGTCGGCGATGCGGATGGAGTCGTTGGCTTCCACGGCCTTGGATTTTGCGGTGATGCGGTAGGTCCCGCCGGTGATCTTCAGATCGTCCTTGCCCACGACACCGTTTTGGGTGGAGGAAAGGGTCAGGACGGCCGAGCCGTTCAGCACCAGGTCGGATTTGGAATAGATGACGCCGTCCGCCTTGTCGCCGCCGTCGAAAGCCCCCGTCACGGACAGGGCGCTGTCGCCGCTGGTGGTGACGAACACCTTGTCCGCCGTCTTCACGTAGATGACGGGGGCGTCGCTGTTGACGACGGCAAGATCATTCAGCACCAGCTGGACCTTGTCGTCCTCGCCCGCCTCCACGAACACGGTCACGTTTTTCGCCGTGCCGGTGAGCACATAGACGCCCGCGCCGGTGATATGGATGTCCTGACCGTCAGCCACGGCATAGTCCACGGCGTCCGTCAGATCCGCGGTCTGCTTCAGATCCCGCTGGGTGAACATATCGTCATAGGAAAAGATATAGGCGCTGGTCTCCGCCGCGGTATAAGCGGCGCCGAGGACGAAGAGCATGCAGACGCAGAGGGCTGCCGCCAGGATCGGAAATACGCGTTTACGCATAGGGTGTGTCCCCCTTTCTTGGGATGGCCCCATCATACCGGACGAACCTTAAGGGAACCGTAAAGAAAGCGAAAAAGTGTTTCAGCCTGTTTTCAGCTTGCTTTGGATCGATGCCTGAGGATTGCGTAAAGGTTTACGGAACCGGCTTCGCCCGTGGCGGCGCGAGGAAGAAAACGGCGGCTTTTTTCCGCGAACGTTTCCGGGAACCCGGGCTTTTTTCCGGGGAACGCAAAAAAAACGAATTAGAATGTTGACAATCCCGGAACAGGAGAGGTATAATCAACCTAGGGAACGCAAACGTTTACGAAAACAGAATCAGATCAGGAGGTCACCAATGATCAAGGCAGTCATGTTTGATATGGGTGGAACGCTGGAAGACCTGTATTCCGATGAAAAAAACGACAGGGCGACTGCCTATGCCCTGTATGGCATCCTGCAAAAGCATCATATCGAAGTGCCCTATGAGGCCGAGCCCCTGTGGGCCAGGGTGGGCCAGGGCATCCAGGCCTACAAAAAGGATTCCGAGCGCACCCAGGTGGAGCTGAAGCCGGAGCAGATCTGGTGCGACTGGGGCTTCAAAGATATTCCCGTAGACAAAGAGAAACTGGCCGAGATCAGCGAGGAGATCGCCCATATGTGGGAGACCACCTTCTACGATCGTTCCCTACGGGCCCACGCCGCCGAGATGCTCAAGGGTCTCAAGGAGGACCTGGGCCTGTTCGTATCCGTGGTCAGCAACACGGGGAGCCTGTTCCAGGTGTTCTCCACTTTGGAAAAATACGGCGTCCGCCAGTATTTCGACGACATCACCCTTTCCTCCATCACGGGCTACCGCAAGCCCCATCCCAACATCTTTCGCATCGCCTGCGCCCAGGCCAATCTGGACCCCTCCGAGTGCGCCTTCGTGGGCG
>CAMHDC010000151.1 GCA_946183765.1 uncultured Clostridia bacterium
CACGAATCCTACGAGCCCTTGAACGTGCTGACCCGTCAGGTCCCCACGGTGTTCATCAGCGAGAACATGAAGGATTATCCCGAGAACTACGTTTCGGTGGACAACCATCGGGGCATGCAGATCGCCACGGAATACCTCTACTCCCTGGGCCATCGGGACATCCTGTACTTCGGCGCCCGGTCCGACAGCAAGACCCATCAGCTGCGGCTGGACGGATACCTTTCCACCTGCGAGAAGCTGGGGATCGAATCCCACGTGCTGCGCAGCAGCTACACCCACAGCTCCCGGGAGGTGGGCTACGCCATGGGCGGCGAGTATTTCTCCCGGCCCCATCAGGAGACCGCCATCCTCTGTGCCGCGGACATGCTGGCCATCGGCGTCATGCAGGCCGCCTTCGAAGCGGGCGTCCGCATCCCCAAGGACGTCTCCCTCATGGGCTTCGACAACATCTCCTTCTCCGCCCTGCCCCAGATCGACCTCACCACCGTGAACCAGCCCTTCCAGCAGATGGCCATCGCCGCGGTGGACATGCTCCTCGATAGGATCAAGAACCCCGGGTCGGAGCACGCCAAGCTGATCCTGCCCCCCTCCCTCATCGTGCGCAAATCCTGCCGCGCATTGGGCAAATAAGGAGGCCGCCATGTATAAATACGAGCTGCATCTGCACACCATGGAGACCAGCCGCTGCGGCCACGTTCGGGCCGCGGATCAGGTGCGGACCTATCATCGCCTGGGCTACCAGGGCCTGTGCGTCACGGACCATCTGCACAACGGCTATATCGACATCATGGACTGCCACGACGACTGGCACGAGTGCGTTCGCCGGTATCTGTACGGCTATCATCTGGCCAAGGAAGAGGGCGAACGGCTGGGCATGGACATCATCTTCGGCGTGGAGCTCCGCTTCCCCGAGAACGAAAGCGACTATCTCATCTACGGCATCGACGAAAAATGGCTCTACGACCATCCCTACGTATGCCGGATGGACCATCAGTCCTTCTTCGACCGCTTTGGGGACGAGGTGCTGATCATCCACGCCCACCCCTACCGGAACTGCGACGAGGTGTTCTACACCTGCGTCCACGGCCTGGAGGTGGCCAACTGCAACCCCCGCCACAAGAATCGGAACGAGCTCGCCCTGGCCCTGGCGAAGGCGAACCCCCACCTGATCCGCACCGTGGGCTCCGACGCCCACCGGCTGGGGGACGAGGGCCGCGCGGCCCTGCTGAGCGAGGCGCGCATCCCCGATTCCTACGCTATGAAGGAGATCATCACCTCCGGGCGATTCCAGCTCTGGTGCCCGGAGTATGAGGATATATTGAAAGAATGCGAGGCGATCCCCCATGTTTGACATCATGATCATCGGCCAGATCACCCTGGACCACAACATCGACTTCGACGGTCGGGAGGAATACCGGACCGGCGGCGCCGTCACCTTCTCCGGCTACGCGGCGGCGGCCATCGGCCACCGGGTGGCGGTGGTGCCCAAGGGCGATCCCCAGCGGGTGGACCCCTTCGCCACCTTCCAAGGCAGCAAGGTGGAAAAGGTGTTCCCCGTGTTCTCCCCCACCTGCACCGAGATGGAGAACCGATACTTCACCCCCGATCGGGAGCGGCGGCGGAGCCTGAACACCCAGGGCATCGTCCCCTACACCCCGGCGGACCTGCCGGCGGAACCGGCCCGGATCTACCACCTGGGCGGCCTTGTGAAGGGCGACATGGGCGGGGACCTCATCGAAGCGTGCGCGGCGCGGGGCGACACGGCCCTGGACGTGCAGGCGGTGCTCCGCTGCCGGAACGAGGACGGCACTCTGGAGCTCAGGGACTGGCCCGAGAAAAAGCAGTATCTGCCCCTCATCCGGTATTTGAAGACCGACGCCGCCGAGGCGGAGGTGCTCACCGGCACGGACGATCGGGAGAAGGCCGCCCGGATGCTCTGTGAATGGGGCGCAAAGGAAGTGCTGATCACCCACAACACCGAGGCCATCGCTTGCGACGGGCAGCGGATCTATCGGGCGCCCCTGAAGCCCCGGAACCTTTCCGGGCGCACCGGCCGGGGGGACACCACCTTCGCCGGGTATCTCACGGAACGGCTGGACCACGACATCCCCGCGGCGCTGGAATTCGCGGCGGCCCTGGTCTCCCTGAAGATGGAAACGCCGGGCCCCTTCATGGGCACCCGGCAGGACGTGCTGGACTATATCGAAGCGTTCTATCGCTGAAAACAGATGTCAAAAGCGGCCCGCTGACGCGAGCCGCTTTTTCGTTTGGAAAAGGCTCAGATGCCCAGCTCGAAGCTGACCGCGCGCACGTCGCCCACGGATTCCAGGAACTTGGAAAGATCGTTGACCGTCACGTCGTGGCGCATCCGCAGCGTCAGATCGTAGGCTGCGCTGCCGTCCTCCTGCAAATCGACCCGGATCTCCAGCAGCTGCATCTTGTTGCGCTCGATGTACTCGTTCAGCGCCTTGCGGAACTCCGCGGTGTCCCCCACCACGCAGTGCATCCGGCCCACCACCATGGAATCCACGCCGATGGTGAACTTGTGCATGAGGATCTGGATGACGGCGACCACCAGCGTGGAGAAGACGCCCATGATGTACATCCCCGCCCCGATGGCCAGGCCGATGCCGGCCGTGGCCCAGATGCCCGCCGCCGTGGTCAGGCCCTTGATGGAGTTGCCGTTGCGGAAGATGATCCCGGCGCCCAGGAAGGAGACGCCGCCGATGACCTGGGCCGCCAGACGGGCGGGGTCCGTGCCCTTGGTCCCGTAAAGCGGCGCGCCGTCCGCGCCGACCAGGTCCGCGAAGCCGTACTTCGACACGATCATGGTCAGCGCCGCCGCGCAGCACACGATGATGTGGGTACGGATGCCCGCTTCCTTCAGCCGCTTGCTGCGCTCGTATCCGATGGCCGCGCCGCAGACGCAGGCCGCCAGCACCCGGATGAAGAATTCAGCGTACTGGGAGAGGGAGAATTGCCTCGCCAGAATCTCAGCAAAAGTCACAGGTATCGCCTCCTAAAGCACTCTTTGTCCAGGGGTCTGGATCAAAGCAGATGGAATACGGCCACCAGGCCGGAGAACACGATGGAAACAGTGGCGCAAAGCTTGATAAGGATGTTCAGGGAGGGGCCGGAGGTGTCCTTGAAGGGATCGCCGATGGTGTCGCCCACCACGGAAGCCTTGTGGGGCTTGCTGCCCTTGCCGCCGAAGTGGCCCTCCTCGATGTACTTCTTGGCGTTGTCCCAGGCGCCGCCGGCGTTGGACATGAACACCGACACCGCAAAGCCCGCCACGGATACGCCCGCCAGCAGCCCCACCACGCCCGTGGGGCCCAGGATCACGCCTGTGGCGATGGGCACGATCACCGCCATCACCGCCGGGACCACCATCTCCTTCAGTGCACCGTGGGTGCAGATGGATACGCACTTAGCGTATTCCGGGGTGGCCGTCCCCTCCAGGATGCCCGGTATCTCGGCGAACTGCCGCCGTACCTCCACCACCACGCGCTGGGCGGCCCGCTCCACGCCGTTCATGGTGACGGCGGCGAAGACGAACACCAGCATGGCGCCGATGAACATGCCGATGAGCACGGTGGGGTTGATGATGGAGAAGTTTAAAACCGCGTCCGTCTTCTGCTGGATTATATTAACATATGATACCAAAAGCGCCAGGGATGTCAAGGAGGCGGAGCCGATGGCGAAGCCCTTTCCGGTGGCCGCCGTGGTGTTGCCCAGAGAATCCAGGGCGTCCGTGCGGTTGCGGACCTCAGGGTCCATGCCCGCCATCTGGGCGATGCCGCCGGCGTTGTCCGCCACGGGGCCGTAGGCGTCGGTGGCCAGGGTGATGCCCAGGGTGGAGAGCATGCCCACGCCCGCGATGCCGATGCCGTAGAGGCCCCGGTTGAAGGACTGGAGGAAGTGGCCGTTGGCGTCCACGATCTCATTGGTGCCGCCGGAACAGTAGTAGCTGAGCAGGACCGCCGCGCACACGATCAAAATGGAGGTCAGCGCGGATTCCATGCCCAGGGAGATGCCGCCGATGACGATGGTGGCGTAGCCCGTCTGGGAGGTGGCGGCCAGATCCCGGGTGGGCCGATAGGACTCGGAGGTGAAATACTCCGTGAAGAAACCGATGAGGCAGCCGGAGACCATGCCGCAGAGGATGGCGATGTAAATGCCGCTCCACCGGACGCCCTCCACGTCCTTGAAGATGAAGTACGT
>CAMHDC010000152.1 GCA_946183765.1 uncultured Clostridia bacterium
TTGAGCCCCACCAAGATCTCGGGCCTCTGCGGCCGGCTCATGTGCTGCCTCCAGTACGAGGAGAGCTGCTACGAGCAGATGCACAAGCTCATGCCCCGGACGGGGAAGGAGATCGAGACCCCCGACGGCGTGGGGATCGTGGTGGAGAACAACGTCATCACCGAGAAGACCAAGGTGAAGCTCACCGGCGAGGACGGGACCATCGACATCCGGGAGTACCCCTATGAGGATCTGGGCCCCGGCGCCAAGGAACGGGCCGCCCGCTCGGCCGCCCGGGCGGCAGCGGAAGCGGTGAGCGAACCGGCGGCCGAGGGATTCACCCCCCTGCCCCAGACCGGCCTGCCCCGGCAGAACCGGGATCGGCGGCAGCCCCGGCCTTCCCAGCCCAAAGGGGCGGACAAACAGCCCAAGCCCGAGCAGAAGCCTCAGCCGAAGGCCGACAAACCTCAGCAGAATCAGCCCAAAGGGGATAAACCTCAGCCGAAGGCCGACAAGTCCCAGCCCAAGGGGGACAAGCCCCAGCAGAACCGGGGCGATCGGAATCAGAACCAGAACCGTAACGGCGGCAAGCCCAGGGGAGACAGAGCGCCCAAGCCCGACGCGCCTGTGCCAAAGCCTGCTCCTGAACCGGTGCCGGTGAACGTGCCCGCTGCCGTACCGGAAGGGGGCGTTGCCAAGACGGCTTTCAGCAACAAGCGCCGGCCCCACCGCCGCTCCTTCGGCCCGAAGAAGGGCTGATGCTCCCATACACACGCATACACATCGAGGATAACAACGCTATATGTGGTTTATACTCTCTTTGATCGCGCTGCTCTGTTGGAGCGGCTCAGATTTGTTCTCCAAGATCGGCTCCAAGCCCTCTGACAAGCTGAGCCATTGGAAGATGGTCATGGCCGTGGGCCTGATCATGGGCCTGCATGCCGCCTATGAGATCTTCGTCGGCGGCGTCGAGATCAGCTGGGACGTGATCGTGGCCTACCTGCCCGCCAGCTTCATGTACATCCTGTCCATGGTCCTGGGCTACGTGGGCCTGCGCTATATCGAGCTTTCCGTTTCCAGCCCCATCTGCAACTCCTCCGGCGGCATCGCGGCGGTGCTCTGCTTCCTGTTTTTGCAGGAGATGCCGAACCTGATCCAGTGGATCGGCGTCATCGCGGTGACCGTGGGCGTGGTGCTCCTGGGCGTGGCGGAGATGAGCGAGAGCGATTATGCCCGGGAAATGCGCCAGAAGAACAGCAAGGTGAAGTATGAGAAGAGCTTCGTCGCCCTGCTGCTTCCCATATTGTACTGCATCATCGACGCTCTGGGCACCTTCTTCGATTCCGTCATCCTCCGGGAGGAGGCCACGGGCACCTTCCTGGACACCGTCTTTCCCACCGTATTGGAGGAGGGCCCGGCCAACGTGGCCTATGAGCTCACCTTCCTCGCCTGCGGCATTGTGGCCGCGGTCTACGTCCTGGCCATCAAGCGGGACAAGCTGACCGTGAAGGCCGAGGGCCCCAAGCTTCTGGGCGGCGTCTTCGAGACGGCGGGCCAGTTCGCCTACATCTACGCCCTGGGCGACACGGCCCACGCTGGCTTCGCCGCGGCCATCATCGCCTCCTACTGCGCCCTGTCCGTCCTCTGGAGCCGGATCTTCCTCAAGGAGAAGCTGTCCTGGAAGCATTACGGGGCCATCGCCCTCACTGTGGCCGGTATCGTGGTATTGGGCATCTTCGACGCATAGTCCCCTACCGTCAGTCCATCCTTCCACTGACGGACTGCGACTGCAGGGAGCGTCTATTATACGTTCTCTATTGTAATACTCTATTATATATGCCCTTCAACCGTTGCAGTACCCTACTTCAACCGTTGCAGTACCCCCCTTCAAATCCTGAAGGAGGGTATCTTCATTTTTCAACCCGGTCTATTCGTCTGAAAAGCTCCATAAGGCTTTCGCACAGGGTACGGATCAGGGCCTCTGTGTCGGCAGGGACCGACGCCTTCCGGGGACGGCCCGGACCGATGGGGGAGGGGGCGTAGGGATCGAAGATCGGTTCCCCCGCAGCCGCCAGCTCTTGGCGGGCCCGGTCCACCAGGGCGGGCTGATTCTTGAGCAGGGCCCGATACTTGTTCTGGTAGCGGAGCATCCGCCGGGTGTCCCCCTGGGCGATCCTGAGCGTGCAGGCGCGGACGGATTCCCCGGCGGACCGGGCCTGCAGCACCGTCTTGAGAAGGGACAGGCTTTCCTCCTCCGAGAAGGGCAGAAAGGCGGGGGCGGCCCCGGCGGCCTTGCTGCTGGCGTAATAGTGGTTGCGAACGCTGTTGGGGCGGCCCGTTCGTTCCGCAGCCTCGGTGAAGGCTGTCTTCAGAGGCGTTCCGGCGGCCCGGCACCGGTCCACGGCCTCCGACAGTAGGGCTTCCTCGGCGCTGTTCCAGCCGGTCCGGGCCCGTTCGGTTATGGCTTGTTCCATGGTATATCGCTTCCTTTCCTGTGAGTTTCTGCCGTCAGTGTGGACAGCGAGGCAGGTTTCCCATACCACTCTATGCAGGGATAAAAAAATATTGTCTGTTTGTAAAAATATTTCTTGACAGCTTGTGGACATAGTGATATTATCCTAAGTCGCATTATGATAGCTAAACTGTCGGTCTATGCCCGTTACTTCGAGGGTTTTTCCCGCGGACGGGGGGCAAACAGAGGCAAAGATGCAATCAAAGTCGGTGCAAAACGGCATCAGAAGGAGTGAACGAGATGATGCATGACGTCAAGATGGGACGGCGGGTCCGCAAGAGCTTTTCCAAGGTCAACGAAGTGCTCAGCATGCCCGATCTCATTGAGGTGCAGAAGAATTCCTACTACCGCTTTTTGAAAGAGGACCTTCGCGAGGTTTTCAATGACATCTCCCCCATCGTCGACTATTCCGGCAAGCTCGTCCTGGAGTTCGTGGACTATCGGATCGACCTCGATAAGCCCAAGTACACCCAGGAGGAGAGCAAGGAAAACGACGTGAACTACGCCGCACCCCTGCGGGTCACCGTCCGTCTCATCAACAAGGAGACCGGCGAAGTGAAGCAGCAGGAAGTGTTTATGGGCGATTTCCCGCTCATGACCCCCCAAGGCACCTTCATCATCAACGGCGCCGAGCGGGTCATCGTGAGCCAGCTGGTCCGGTCCCCCGGCGCGTACTACGCGGTGAGCACCGACAAATGGGGCAACCAGCTCTATTCCGCTCAGGTCATCCCCAATCGGGGCGCCTGGCTGGAGTACGAGACCGACAGCAACGGCATTCTGTACGTGAAGATCGACCGGCAGCGCAAGGTGTTCATCACCTCGCTGCTGCGCGCCATCGGCTACGGCACCAACGCCGAGATCAAGGAGCTCCTGGGCGACGACGAGCGGCTGGAGAACACCCTGCAGAAGGATCCCACCCGTTCCGTGGCCGACGGCCTCATCGAGATCTATAAGCGCCAGCGCCCCGGCGAGCCTCCCACGGAGGAGAGCGCCCGGAGCCTGTTGAACGGCCTGTTCTTCGACAACCGGTACGACCTCGCCCGGGTTGGCCGGTATAAGTTCAACAAGAAGCTGAGCCTGAAAGCCCGCATCGTGAACCAGATCTCCGCCGAGATGGTGGCTTCGCCCATCACCGGCGAAGTGCTGCTGGAGGAGGGCGCCTTCATCACCAAGCAGAAGGCCGAGGAGATCCAGAACGCCGGCGTCAACGCCGTGCTGGTGCGGATCAACGACAGGGCCGTGAAGGTGGTGGGCAACAACTTCGCCGCCGCTGACGGCTTCCTGCCCTTCGCGCCCATCGAGGCCGGCCTCAACGAGGACGTCCATATCCCCACGCTCCTTGCCCTGCTCCCCGAGATGCAGGCCATCGAGGGTGAGGAAGCGCAGAAGGACTTCCTGCGCAGCCATTACTATGACCTGATCCCCCGCCACATCGTCCCCGACGATATGGTGGCCTCCGTGTCCTACATGATCGACCTTTCCTACGGGATCGGCAAGACGGACGATATCGATCATCTGGGCAACCGCCGCATCCGCAGCGTAGGCGAGCTGCTGCAGAACCAGATCCGGGTGGGCCTCACCCGCCTGGAGCGTGTGGTCCGGGAGCGCATGGGATTGCAGGACATGGACGTGGTCATGCCCAGCAACCTTATCAACATCCGCCCGGTGACCGCCGCCATCAAGGAGTTCTTCGGCTCCTCCCAGCTGTC
>CAMHDC010000153.1 GCA_946183765.1 uncultured Clostridia bacterium
TTTTCTCTTTTTTCGAAAAGAGAAAAAAGCGACAAAAACTAACTCAACAAATCATAGATCGTCTTCACGAACAGCAGCACGATCATGGCGGCCATGACGGGGCGGACGAACTTGGACCCGTTCTTGATGGCCAGGCTGGACCCCACGTAGTTGCCGGTCATGGTGCAGAGGATCCCGGGGATGGCCAGCTTCCAGAGGACCACGCCCCCGAAGATGAAGGTGATCAGGGCGCCGATATTGGAAGCCATGTTCATGACCTTGGAGTCCGCGGACGCCTCCGTGAGCCCCAGCCCCAGGGCGGCGGACAGGGCCATGATATAGAAGGTCCCGGCCCCGGGGCCGAAGAACCCGTCGTAGACGCCCACGCCGGCCCCGCAGAGGAAGGCCACGATGGCGGTCTTGACCGGCGGGAACTGCTTCTCCCGGCCCTCCTGGCCGAAGTTCCGGTTCAAGGCGAGGAAGATGGCGGAGGCGGGCAGCAGCACCATGAGCACGTACCGCATGAACCCGTCGTCGATGAGCAGCGCGATCCGGGCCCCCAGCACGGCCCCCAGCACCGCCCCGGCGGCGGCAAAGAGGGACACGAACCAGCGGATGCGGCCGCTCTTCCCGTACCGGTACACGCTGACGGCGGTGCCCATGGACATGCACATCTTGTTGGTGCCCAACGCAAAATGGGTGGGCAGCCCCGCCAGCAGGAACGCAGGCAGGCTGATGGTCCCGCCGCCGCCGGCGATGGCGTCGCACATCCCTGCCAGGAACAGCAGCGGGCACACGATCAACAGCTGTTTGATAAATTCAGACATAGTTCCCCTCCAAAGGGAAGGATACAACAGGCGATCTCCGGTGTCAACGACGGCTTTGCCGTCATGTCAAAAATCTCTTTATACGAGACTAATGAAGGAATTTCATCCCTTCCCAATAGAAAATTTTTAAAAATGCACGAAAACTTGTAAAAATGGGGTTGACGGGGACAGAGAACGGTGGTAGTATACCCCCATTAAAAAATATAGTATATAATTTTTGAGGAAAGGAGAACGGAGCCCATGAAGATCGTTCGCGTCGCTGTCATCGTTCGAATCGGCGTCCTGCTGCTTAGCGGGGGGCTGCCGTTCGCGTACGATTAAAGCGTAGCTGGAAAGCAACGGCGGCTCTGAAAAAAACAGGGCCGCCTTTTTATATCCATGGAATACCCTAAGGAGGATACAACACATGAAACGCTTCGCAACCAAAGCAATTGCCGTCGTATTGGCGGTAGTATTCGTTATGAGCTTCGTCGCCTGTTCCGGCGGTGAGAAGAAGGCTGAGCCTGCCGCCGAGACAAAGACCGAGGCCGCCGGCACTATCAAGGTGGGCGTTCTGGCCCCTCTGACCGGCGCCGTGGCTGAGTACGGCAACGCGGTCAACAACGGCGTCGTGATGTACTTTGACGAGCTGAACGCCAAGGGCGGCATCAACGGCAAGCAAGTGGAGCTGATCCCCTACGACGAGGAAGGCGACGCGGTCAAGGCCGTTACGGGCTATAACTCCCTGGTGGACCAGGGCGTCGTGGCCATCGTGGGCGACGTGACCACCGGCCCCACCGTGGCCGTGGTCGTCGAGAGCCAGGCGGACGGCATGCCTATGATAACTGCCTCCGCCACCGCTGCCTCCGTCACCTGCCAGATGGATGGGGACAAGGTGGTCGCCGTCTATGAGAATATGTTCCGTTCCTGCTTCATCGACCCCTTCCAGGGCGAGAAGATGGCCGCCTTCGCCAAGGAGGTGCTGGGCGCCAAGACCGCTGCCGTCATCTACAACACGGGCCTTGACTACTCCGTAGGCTGCGCCGAGTCCTTCCAGACCAAGGCTGCCGAGGTCGGGCTGGAGGTCGTCGCCGTGGAGAGCTACTCCAACGACGCTGTGGACTTCCAGGGCCAGCTGACCAACATCGCCGCCAAATCGCCCGAAGTGATGTTCGTGCCCGATTACTATTCCGTGGTGGCCCTGATGGCCCCCCAGGCCGCTGCCGCCGGCCTCTCCACCACCCTGCTGGGCAGCGACGGCTGGGACACCGTCCTTGACGTGGTCACCGATGCCGCTTTGCTGGAAGGCGCCTACTACTGCTCCGGCTACTCCCCGGACGACACCCGTGAGGAGGTTCTGACCTTCGTGAAGAACTATCAGGCCAAGTTCGGCGCCACCCCCAACATGTTCTCCGCCCAGGCCTATGACGCCGCCATGATCATGGCCGCCGCCATCGAGAAGGCCGAGGCCTCCGGTGCCAAGGCCGGCTCTGCCGAGTACAAAGCCGCCGTCATCGCCGCCATGAAGGCCACCGATATGAATTGCGTCACCGGTCACGTGACCTATGACCAGTACAACAACCCCGAGAAGAGCGCAGCCATCATCAAGATCGAGGGCGGTGCGGCCAAGTACTGGGGCAACTATTAAGACATTCAGTCCGGCGAAAACTGCGTTTTCATCGGACCGGGCTCCGCCGGGTGATCGCGGGAGGGGCAAGCCCCTTCCCAACAAAACCCTGGGCCATGCATCTGTAGGGGCCGAGGCTTGCCCGGCCCGTTTTCCCTTCAACGGGGTTGAAAATAATAAGAAGGAAGGCAAGCCGCCTGCGGGTGGCTTGAGGGGACAGAGAAATGCTCTTTCTATCCCAGTGCATCAACGGTCTGCAGCTGGGCAGCATCTATGCCCTGGTGGCCCTGGGCTACAGCATGGTGTACGGCATCATACGCCTGCTGAACTTCGCTCACGGCGACGTGATCATGATCGGTGCCTATATCGCTTTGCTCACCATCGGCGCAGGGGTCAACCCTGCGCTGGCGGTGGTTTTGACCATTTTCGGGTGTGTGTTCATCAGCGTTCTGATCGAGCGGGTGGCCTATCGGCCGCTGCGCAGCGCGCCACGCATTTCGCTCCTGATCACCGCCATCGGCGTGTCGCTGCTCCTGCAGAACGTGACGCAGCTGCTGTTCACCGCCAACACCCGGCCCTATCCTGGATCGGCCATCATCCCCAGCAAGGCGCTGAAGCTGGGCGGCCTTTCCCTGAGCCTCACCACCATCGTGACCATTCTGGTCTCTGTGGGGTCCATGATCGCGCTGCATCTGCTGATCCAAAAGACCCGCATGGGTAAGGCCATGCGGGCCGTTTCCGAGGATACCGGCGCGGCCCAGCTCATGGGCATTGACATCAACAAGGTCATCTCCGTCACCTTCGCCATCGGCTCTGCTCTCGCGGGCATCGGCTCCGTGCTCTTCTGCTGCCGCTATCCGGTGGTCAACCCCAATATCGGCTCCATGCTGGGCCTCAAGGCCTTCGTGGCGGCGGTGCTGGGGGGCATCGGCTCCATCCCCGGCGCGGTGGTGGGCGGATTCGCCATAGGCTTCGCGGAGGTGCTGGTCACGGCGCTGGGCTTCTCCGCCTGGACGGACGCGGTGGTGTTCGCCATCCTCATTCTGGTGCTGCTGTTCAAGCCCGCGGGCCTGCTGGGCCGGGGCGTGGCGGAGAAGGTGTGAGGTGGCTATGGACAAGACTGCACGCGGCTATCGCCAGATTCCCGTCTACCTGAAATACCTGATCAACGCCGTCCTGCTGGCGGCTTTCCTGCTGCTGGGCAACGGTTTGCTCTCCTCAGGCGCGGTGAACCGGGCCCAGAGCTCCGTCATCCTGCAGATCGGGATCTACGTCCTGCTGGCCGTGTCACTGAACGTGGCCACGGGCTATCTCGGCCAGCTGCCCCTGGGGCACGCCGGGTTCATGGCCGTGGGCGCCTACACGGCAGCCCTGATCTGGAAGAGCCTGCCGGGGAAGAACATCGGCATCATCGTGCTGGGCCTCCTCGCCGGCGGTCTGCTGGCGGCCGTCACGGGCATGATCATCGGCATCCCGGCCCTGCGGCTCAAGGGCGACTATCTCGCCATCGTCACCCTGGGCTTCGGGGAGATCATCCGGGTGCTCATCATCAACCTGCCGGGGATCACCGGCGGCACCCCGGGCCTCATGAGCATTCCCAAGCATTCCACCTTCATGGTGGTGTATATCACCGTCATCCTGTCCTGCATGCTGATCCATACCATGATGAAATCCCGCCACGGCCGGGCCATCCTGGCCATCCGGGAGAACGAGATCGCCGCGGAATCGAGCGGCGTCAACAC
>CAMHDC010000154.1 GCA_946183765.1 uncultured Clostridia bacterium
AGGCGTTGTTGTTCACCATCATGTGGAACTCGTCCGGGCCCATGACGCCGAAGAAACCGTATAAGCCGGTCCGGCTGCCCCGGGCCACCCGGCTTCTCAGGAACCGGGCGATCTCCAGCAGCATCTCCGCCCCGTATGTCCACAGGAAGGGAAGATCGTCCGTAAGATGCACGTAATGCCATATGCCGTAGGCCACGGCGGTGCTGGGCTGAAGCTGGAGACTGGCGTGCTGCCACAGGTTGCAGGCTTCGTCCCCGTTCAGGGTGGCGATGGGATAGCAGGCGCCCCGGCAATCCAGCATCTTCGCCCGTTCCCGGGCCATGGGCAGGGTGTTGTAGCGGAACAGCAGCAGATCTTTCGCCGCTTCCGGATTGGTGAACAGGTAGAAGGGCAGGCAGCAGGATTCCGTATCCCAGAAGGCGTGGCCGTTGTAGGCTTCGCCGGTGAGGCCTTTGGCCCCGATGTTGTGGCGCATGCTGCCGCCGTTGTAGGTCTGCGCCAGCTGGAAGCTGCAGAAGCGGACGCCCTGCTGCTCCGCCGCCACCGCCGCCACGGTCTTTTCGTCGTCGGACGCGGGCTCGATCTCGATGTCGGAGACGGCCCAGTAGCCGGCCCAATACCCTTTCTGCCGCTGCAGGGCTTCCTCCAGGGAGACGTCGGCGCTCTCCGCCAAAGCCTTTTGGCCCCGGGCCCAGAGCTCGTCGCCCTGACTTGCGTCGAAGAGGATCACGGCCCGCTTCTCCACCCGCTGCGCCTGTCCTTTCATAAGGGGGATGCGCGCCGTGAGGCCGACGGTTTTCTCCCCCGTCACGACCTCGCCCGCGGCGGGCAAATCCAGGACGGCCCCCGCAAAGACCTCCTGCTCGGACGCCGTGGTGCGGGACTGAAGGCAAAGCCTGTCCGCCCCGGCTTCGATCCGGGTGTCCCCCCAGAAGCAGGTTTTGTGCCCCTCGTGCCTGACATTGAAGGACAGGCCGGAGGATAGAAGGATCTCGCCGGAGAAGTTCAGGGGCTCCAGGGTGATGCGCTGGTACGCCCGCTCCCGATGGACCATGTCCAAAAACCGCAGGAAGGTGAGCTTCAGCGCCTTCCCGGCCGCCGTCTCCCAGACGAAGGACCGGGTCAGCGTCCCTTCCTTCAGGTCCAGCACCCGGCGAAAGTCCCGGAAGCGGACTTTGCCAAGGTCCAGTTTCTCCCCGTCCAGGGTAAGGGAAGTCAGCAGCCAGTCTGCGGAGGGGATCATAAAGTGGGTCTTATCCACGATCCCCCGGTAGGACCGGGGCAGCTGTACAATGTCGTAGACCCCGTTGGTGTAGCAGCCCCGGAGGCTGTCCACGTCGCCGCCCTCGTCGAAGAAGCCGCGGGCGCCGATGCTTTCGTTCCCCAGGGAGAAGACGGACTCGCTCACCCGGGAATAGGCGGGATCGAAGCCCTCCTCGATCACCTTCCAGGGATCCGTTTTGAAGTAGATGTCAGCAACTTTTGCCACGATGGGACCTCACTTGTCGAAATTGTCAGCCCTTGATGCCGGCAGAGACGGCGTTCTCCGTCAGCTGCTTCTGGAAGAGGGCGAAGAGGATGATGGGCGGGATCATGGAGAAGACCACGGACCGCATCATGGTGTCGGCGTTGACGGTCTGCTCCGTGCTGAACACGAACAGCCGCACCATCACCGTCTGCAGGGGACCGCCCCGGAGCACCAGGTACGGCAGCAAAAAGTCGGACCAGGCGGCGTTGATGGCGAAGATGGACACCACGGCGCAGATGGGCTTGGAAAGCGGCAGCACGATGTGGAAGAAGGTCTGCAGCGGCGTGCAGCCGTCGATGCGGCTCGCCTCGATCATGGACTGGGGCAGGGACTCGAAGAACTGGATGAACAGCACCACGTACATGGCGTTGGCCCCGTAGGAGAGCCAGAGCGGCAGGAAGCTGTTGCCCATGTGCAGCCGCTGGATGTTCATGAACAGAGGCACGATGCTGATGGTGGCGGGGACCAGCAGCGAGAGCATGACCATCTTCTTCACCACGCTGTAGCCCCGGGGCTTCAAAATGGCCAAACCGTAGCCCAAAAGGCCGTTGAAGATCAGGGCGCAGATCACGCTGCCCACCACGGAGATGAGAGAATTCAAATAGTTCTTGGCGATGCCCAGCTGGTTCCAGGTCTTGAGGAACAACCCGAGATCGAAGGAGCGGGGCAGCAGGGACGTGCTGGACATGAACTCCTTCAGATCCTTGAATCCGGCCAGGACCACCCAGATGAGGGGGAAGACGGCGAAGACCATCATGACGATACAGAGGCCGTAGATAAGGCCGTAGCCGATCCGCACGGAAAGGGCGTGCATATCGTAGTCCCGGATCACACCGGTGCGCTGCTTTTTATGCATGAGCTTTTCCTCCTTTCCCTCAGTCCCAATCGGACTCTTTGTTGTTGAAATAGGAATACACCGCCGTCATGCCCAGCAGGATAACGGTGACGATCACCGCCACGGCCGACGCCTTGCCGTAGTCCATGGAGCCGCCGAAGGCGTACTGCCACATGAGCTGCATGAGGGACAGGGAGGCGTTGTCCGGGCCGCCCTTGGTGAGGACCATGGGCTCGTACATGATCTGGAACACGGAGATGATTTGAAGGATCAGCAGCGTCCCGGCCAGCTTGCGGATGGAGGGCAGCAGGATGTGCCGCACCCGCTGCCACACGCTGGCCCCGTCGATGGCCGCCGCCTCATAGAGCTCCGGGTTCACCCCGGCCATGGCGGCCATGTAGATGAGGGCCGTGGCCCCCGCCCCCTTCCAGGTGGCGATGGTGATGATGATGGGGATCACCAGATTGGCCCGGGTGAGATAGGTCTGGGAAGAGACCCCCACCTTGCTCAGCAATATGTTCAGCACGCCGGATTTTTCCCCGGAGAAGAAGGCGGACCAGAGGATGATGACCGCAAGGCCCGGCAGCATGTTGGGCAGATACGCCGCCGTGCGGAAGACGCCCTTGCCCCGGACCGTCTCGCCGATGATCATGGCGAGGACGATGGGCAGGAGGAAGCCGATGAGCAGCGACCAGAAGGTGTAGGCGAAGGTGTTCACCAGAGCCTGGGTGAAGTTGGCCTTGCCCATGACGCTGACGAAGTTCTTGAGTCCGACGAACTTCACCAGCTCCACGTTCTCGGTCTTGTAGAGGCTCATGCGCACGCTCTCGAGGAGCGGCTCCCACACGAAGAAGGTCATGAGGATGAGCCCCGGCAGCATGATGAGCCAGGCTTTGAACGATTCGCCCCGCTTGGCACGGGCAGCGAAGGTCTTCCAACGACGGTTCACGGCGAACACCTCCCGGTTAAGAAACTTGAAAAAACATGCCGACAGGGCAAAGCGCCGGCGGCATGTTTACGGTCACGATCAGTTGTTGTTGATCTCGTCGTCCAGGTACTCCTGGAAGGATTCCTGGGCCTGCTTCATGGCCTTCATCACGTCCGCGCCCTCCCTGGTGATCATGCGCTGGATCACGGCGGTGAGCTCCCGATAGAGCTGCTGGGCGAAGACGGGCTCCTCGGCCTTCAGGGAGATGGTCCCCTCCGAGATGGAATCGAAGAAATCGTTGTAGAGGCGCATATCCACGTTGCAGTACTCCTGGATGATGGCGCTCTTGGTGTCGTTGTACTCCTGATCGTTCCAGGCGCTGATGGCGGGCAGCACGGGTGCCCCCCTGTCCCGCTTGGCGGCGTAGTCGGAACGCATGCCGGCGATGATGTCCTCATCCAGGAACGGGAGCTTGCCCAGTATCTTCAGGTACGCCATGAGCGCGGTGGCCTGTTCGGGGGTGATGTTGGGCGCGAACATGTAGCAGGTGCCGCCGGCCAGGGCGTAGCGGCCCTCAGGACCCGCGGGGAAGGGGATCAGGGCGAAGTCTTCCAAGGGCAGCCCCTTGTTGGCGGTGGGCTGGTCCACGGAATCGTCGGCGGCGAAGTTCATGGCCGCTTCGCCCGTGCCGAGAGAGGAGTGAGCGCCGGCCCAGTCGGTGGTGGTGGCGTCCGCGTTGAGGATGTCGTACTTCCACTTCAGATCCCGCATATACTCCATGGCGGCGATGGCCTGGGGCGAAGTGAAGTTGCAGACCCAGCGGCCGTTCTCGTCCTGGTATTCGAGGGCGTTCTCAC
>CAMHDC010000155.1 GCA_946183765.1 uncultured Clostridia bacterium
ATGGAAATAGCGGTTCACCACCCGGGCGCAGAAGGCGTGGATGGTGGAGATGCTGGCGTTGGGGCAGCGGGCGCTCTGCCGGTAGAGCCGGGCTTTCAGCGCTTCGTCCTGTACTTCGCCGGCCCGCTGCTGCAGGGTGTTCTGGATGCGCTCCTTCATCTGCGCGGCGGCGGCCCGGGTGAAGGTGAGGATCAGCAGCCGGTCGATGTCCATGCCCTCCTCCACCAGGCGGACCACCCGCTCCGTGAGCACGGCGGTCTTGCCCGCGCCGGCGGCGGCGGACACGATCAGATTTCCCTGTTCCTCTATGGCGCGCTGCTGTTCTTTAGTCCAGTTCATTTTTGCGCCTCCGACAGCCGAAGCAGTTCTTCGATGGTCATCTTTCCCGTGTTCCTTTCATAGCAGCCTTTCTGCTGCCTGTCGAACCGGCACACGGACTGGTAGGGACACCAGTCGCAGGCCCCCTTGTAGGGGCTCACCTGGGCCTCGCCCCGGCGCATATGATCGATAGTCCGCTCCGCCACGGCCACCGCCTCCCGGGTGATGACGCCCATATCCTCCTGGCGGCACACGTTGCCGCTGATCTTTCCGTCCTTGTTCCGGCGCAGCTTCTGGACGATCTGAGACTTTCCTTCCAGATTGCGTTCCAGGGCGTTTACCGCCTCTTCGCTCCCGGCGGTGACGCCCCGAAGCTCGTGGCGCTGCTCCTCCCCTTCCTTGGGGGCGGGCAGAGACAGGGGCATATAGTACATGCCGCCCATCTGACCGTCCAGGCCCTCCACCGCGGCCAGATACAGGGGCAGCTGCAGGCTCAGCCCCGCCTCGATCTTGGCTGGGTCGAATTTCCGATTCCCCATCTTATAGTCGATGACCCGGTAGAAGCCGTCCTTGCTGCGGTCCACCCGGTCGATGCGGCCGTAGAGCTTCACGATCCGCCCGTCGTCAGCTTTCAACAACAGCGGCGGGAAGGGGCCGTCGGGACCGAACCCGAGCTCCGTTTCGTAGGGCAGATAGGACCCGGCCTGCATCTGCTTCACGATGGACCGGGCGCATTTCTTCACGGCCTCCTGCCGGAGGAACAGCGCTTCCCTGAGCCGCACGTCCCTAACGAAGATGCCGTCGTTGTGGGCGGCGATAAGATCGGGCATGACCTCGTCCACCAAAGCGTCCGCGTCCTCGTCGGTGAGGGTGGCCCAGTTGAGATCGCGCGCCTTCACCAGCTTCAAAAAGCCGTCCAGGGCGTCGTGGAGGAAGGTGCCCGCGTCGGCCGCCTCCTCCTTGCTCTCGGGGCGCTCCTTGGCCCCGAGGCCGTATTTCACATAGTGGGAGAAGGGGCAGCGGTTGAACTGCTCCAGCCGGCTGGCGCTCATGGTGGGCAGGGAGCCGTACATCCTGTCCGCCAGCGCCTTGCCGAAGGGGGCGGGGGAGATGCCCCCCGCGATGGCGGTTTCAGCTCGCTTCAGCCGAGGCCCGTAGACCTGGTCCGCGGCGAAGTAGGCCCGCTGGGCGGGCAGATATTCGCTTGTCAGCCCCTCCCGTTCGTACACGGCCAGCTCCCGGACCAGCCGTCGAAAGCCTCCCTCCCTGTCCGAGGGATAGGCGGTGTCGCTGCGGCTGTCCTGCTCCTTGACCCCGGGGAAGAGGCGCTTGAGCCGCCCCAGCAGGGGCGCGGGGGACTGCTCCTCGCCGTCGGCGGAAGCGCTGTAGCTGAACACGATCCGTTCCTGGGCCTTGTTGAAGGCGGTGTAGAGCTCCAGCCGTTCCAGCTCGCTCATGGCCTCCACGCCGTTCCACAGCTCCAATCCCTGCTCCTTCAGCAGCGCCAGCTCCCCGTCGGAGATGAGCTCGTCGTCCGTCCGCACCGGGGGCAGGAGCCCCTCGTTGCAGCCCAGCACCAACAGGATCGGTACCGCCGGGGTCCTGGTCCGAAGGGCGTCGCCCAGGATGACCTGGTCCGCCGTGCCGGGGAGCACGCCCATGGCGGAGGACATGGCCCCCTCCTCCAGCAGCCCCAAGAATTCCTTCTGGCTCAGTTCGTCCTTGCCCCAGATGGCGGCGATGTCCGACAAAAGCCCGCTGAGGATGGTATAGACCTGGCTGAACAGCTCCCCTTCGTTGGGCCGGGAGGCGGCGATGAGGCTTTCGCCCTCGGCGCGAAGCCGGTCCCGCAGCCCCGTTTCCTCCATATAGGCGTAGACCGCCCGGGCCTTCTCCTCGCCGGTGGTGCCCCGGCCGCAGCCCTCCTTCAGGCGCTCCAGGGGCGGATAGAGGGCCCCGCGGACCCGTTCCGCCGCCGCGGGCACCTCCCCGAAGGTGAAGGGCTTGCTGAGGCTGCTGCCGAAGACGCCGTAGCGCAGGACGTAGTTTTCAAAGATCTCCCCCTCGTCCACGGTGCAGGGGGCGTAGCCGCTTTTCAGGATGTGCAGGGCGTCCTCCATGCTCCCCGATTGGACGAAGCGCACGGCGGACAGGATCATGTCCATGGCGCTGTGGCCCGTGACGGGCCGGGTGGCGTCGTAAAAGAGGGGGATGCCCTTGCGGGCGAAAGCCCGGCGGACCCGGGACACGTACCCGCCCTGGTCGGTGACGATCACCGCCACGTCCCGATACCGATAGCCCTGTCGGACCAGCCGCAGCACCGCCTCGGCGCAGCGCTCCGCCTCCTCCTCCCGATCCGCCGAAGCCCACAGCCGGATGCCGGGGGCCGGGTCAGGGAAGGGGGTCTCGTCCTGGGCAAAGAGATGCCGTTCGAGATGCTTCAGCTCCGGCGGCCGCCCGTCCTCCTTCCGGCAGCCCTCCAGGAAGAAGGGGCTGCCCGCGTTCTGGGCCGCCTGCTGGAGCTTTTCGTAGACGCGAATGTCCGGCGCGAACAGATCGGCGTCCCGGCCGTCCGGGTCCATGCGCAGGGCCACGGTCACGGACTTGCACACCCGAAGCAGCTGTTCGATGAGCCGGATGGGCTGGCGGCTCAGCACGTCGATGCCGTCGATATACAGGTCCGTCCCCGTCAAAAAGGAGCCGGGCAGAGCCGCCCCGGCCCGATCCCAAAGATCGCTCTCCGTGAGATACCGATCCTGCAGAAAGGCTTCGCTTTCCCCGTAGAGGAGGGCGATGTCCTCCATCTTCCCGCGCAGCTGGCTCCCCTCC
This sequence comes from uncultured Clostridia bacterium, assembly GCA_946183765.1. Taxonomy (GTDB): domain Bacteria; phylum Bacillota; class Clostridia; order Christensenellales; family CAG-138; genus RUG472. The sequence goes on from CAMHDC010000155.1 coordinate 3,148, forward strand.
GGCAGGGTCGCGGCTGCGCGCCGCAGGTCCTCGGGCCCGGCGCCGCTCTGCTTGCAGCGGGTGACGATGTCGTCTATCCGCTCCACGAAGCCCCGGCTTTCGGCCACCCGGCCGAATAGCTTCAGCTCGTTCCTGTGATTCAGGGCGGCCTTCTTCAGAATCATCCGCCGCCCGGGCCCGCCGATGACGGGCAAAAGGTTCCCCTGCTCCCGCAGGACCTGTTCGCAGAGCCGGGAGAAGGAGAGGACCTGGACCCCCAGGAGCCCCCCGAGCCGGCTGCACAGGGCCTTCTCCGCCTCGAAGGTGTACTGCTCCGCCACGATCAGCGTGGCCCGCTCTCCCTTTTGCGCATGCTGAACGAGCCGGTCGTAGAGGCGGGAGGTCTTCCCGCTGCCGGCCCGGCCTATCCAGATGGAAAGAGGCGCGCCCATCAGAACCGGGCGGTGTGCACCGGCGTGTACACCATCCTGCCTTTCTCGTTGGCGCTCTCATACAACACGATGGAATTGACCCGGAAGCTGGCGTTCTCCGGGGGCGCCAGATGGGAGATGTCCCCGTGCTCCACGGCCCGGCCCAAGGTCACATGGGGGACGAGCCGCCCCTTGCCCTTGCAGAAGCCCCGCTCCCACAGGTTCGTTTCCAGCATCTCGTGGATGCGGAAGAGCTCGTCCAATTCCCCCTCCGCCTTCAAAAAACTGGTCCGGGCGCCGCCGTGGTCGAACCAGCCGTAGCCCCCCAGCCGCAGCGTGAAGGGCCGGGCGTCCGCCACCGCCTGATCCATGGCGAAGGCGATGTCCGCCAGATTGTTGCTTTCCCCGATGAATCGAAGGGTGATATGGTGGTTCCCCTGGGGCACGAACCGGCCCCCGGCGGAGACCTCCCGGAGCGATTGCTCGAAAGCGAATACCTTCTTCTGCACGTCCCTGGGCAGCGGCACGGCGATAAACAGTCTCATAACCCTGCTCCCCCATTATATTCTTATC
>CAMHDC010000156.1 GCA_946183765.1 uncultured Clostridia bacterium
CGGTCCGGCTCATCGACGCGGGCCTGCGGGGCGGCGGCGTCCGGGTGCTCTCCAAGTCCACCGGCACCTTGCCCATGATCCTCCATGCGGACGGGCGGGAGGAGCAGATCGTGCGCCGTGCCCCCGCCAACATCCGGGAGCAGCGGGACATGATGCGCCTCGCCCGCCGGGAGGGGGCGCAGGTGCTGGTGGTGGAGTGCATGGCCATCCATCCTGAAGGGCAGCGGGCCTCGGAGGACATGCTCCGGGCGGACATAGGGGTGATCACCAACGTGCGCTTGGATCACACCGACGTGATGGGCGAGACCCGGGAGGAGATCTGCGACGCCCTCCTCTCCATGCGCCCCCGCAAGGGAGACCTGTTCACCGGTGAAGAGGACATGGCGCCCCGGATGGAAAGGGCCATGGCGGGGCGGGGAAAGGTGATCGCGGTCACGCCGCGGCCGGAGGGATATCCCGAGATCCCCGATTTTCCGGAGAACGTGGCCCTGGCCCTGGCGGTGTGCCGGGCGGCAGGGGTGAGCGAAGAGGATGCCCTCAGGGGCATGACCCGGGTGAAGAAGGATCCTTTCGCTTTCGAGCGCATCGAGCATGGGAACGGGGTATTTCTGAACGCCTTTTCCGCCAACGACGTGGCGTCCACCCTGAAGCTGTATGAGGCCCAGGGGGCGGAGGGACAGCTGATTTTAGTTTTGAACAACCGGCGGGACCGGCCGGCCCGGGCGGAGGACATGAGCCGGCTGGCGGCCCGGCTCCCGGCCAGGGAGATATGGATCCTGGGGGAGCAGCCCAAGCTCCTGCAGCGGCTGCTGCGGCGGACCTGCCCCCGGGTGCCGGTGAGGATCTTCACCGATCCCGGCGAGGTGCCGCTGACGTTTTCCGAAAGGACCGTGCTGCTGTGCGCGGGGAACATCAAGGGCGCGGGGGAAGCGCTGACACGGCGGATCAGAGACCTGGGAAAGGAGGCGGAACCATGACGGAAAAGATACTGGTGCTGGGCATCGTGCTGAGCATCCTCTTCTACGAATGCACCCGCCTGTCCCCGGGGGGCATCATCGTGCCCGGGTATTTCGCCCTGTGCCTCACCACGCCCCTGCGGATCGGGTATACGCTGGCTTTGGTCCTTTTGACCTGGGCGCTGCTGCAGGGGCTGTCCAGCCTGTTCATCCTCTACGGCAAGCGGCGCTTCGCCTTGTCCATCGTGCTCTCCTACCTTTTGAACCTGGCGGTGATGGCCACAGGCCTTCTGCCCTTTCCCATAGGCGTCATCGGCCTCATCGTGCCGGGCGTTCTGGTGCGGGAGATGGAGAAGCAGGGCGTGATCAAGACCCTGCTGGCCCTGGCCGCGGTCACGGGCATCCTGGCCGCCGTCATGCTGCTCATGGGGGCCCTGTGAGGCGGCGGGAGCGGACAAAGTGCATATTGATCCTGGCCATGGTCCTGTCGCTGGTCCTGGGATGCCTGTGGAGCTATTATGGCGTTCGGACCGTGAAAAAGCCCCACTATGAGGGCATGGTCCGGGCGGCAGAGCAGATGGAAAGCTGCATGGCGGAGCTGAAGGCGGAGCGCCTGCGGCGGGGCATCCCCATCGACGAGGAAATGGACCGGTTCTCCACGGGTCTTCTCGGCACGGCGTTCACCGCTGTCACCACCACCCTGGGGAACCTGGAGGCCAAGCGCACCTCCTGCCAGCCGGACATGGCGGCCTTGGTCTACGATCTGTACGTCCGCGCCGGCGTGCAGGCGGGGGACCGGGTGGCTGTCTGCGGCACCGGCTCCTTCCCGGCGCTGGATCTGGCCGCCGTGTGCGCGGCGGAGGCGCTGGGAGCGGAGCCCGTCATGATCGTATCCGTGGGCGCGTCCACCTACGGGGCCAACATTCCGGCCTTCACGGCCCCGGAGATGCTGCATCACCTCTATGAACGGGGCCTCCTTGCCGCGCCGCCCGCGGGCGTGACGCTGGGCGGGGACGACGACATGGGCCTCAACATGGGCGCGGTGTATTTCCCGGAGGAGGCGTGGGAGCTGCAGGCCGCCCTGGACCGCATGGAAGGGGCGGGGATCGCCGTGACGCGGATTCCCGACCGGCAGGCGAACCTCCGTTGGCGGGAGTCGCTGTACGGGGACGTGAGCTGCTTCGTCAGCGTGGGGGGCCACAACATGGCCCTGGGGGACCACGGCGAGGGCTACGGCCTGGGCCAGGGGCTGATCGAGAAACCGGTGACCGACGGGGAGAGCTATCTCATGGGCCATTACCTCGCTTTGGGCGTCCCCTGCATCGGCCTTTTGAACGTGAAGCAGCTCTGCGCGGAATACGGCATACCTTTTGACCCCGCAGCCCTTGAAAAGGTGGGGGAAAGTCATATATACTATGAGAAAGCTTATCCGAAGGCGCCCCTTCTGGGCGCCCTGGCGCTGACAGCCGTCCTGCTGGCTGCCTGTCGGCGAATAGATACACGAAAACCCGAAGACGACCCAGCACCACGAAAGGAGTGAACCCTATGAACAAAGCTTTGGCAGAACAGTTTTTTACCCGATACGAAGAAGCGGCCACCCGGCGGGAGAAGGCCCTGGCCCTCTATAACGCCATGATCGTGTCCATGCCCAAGGAGGAGATCCCGTCGTTCCTGGGCGACGCCGGCGACGCCTTCCTCGCCTTCATCCGCACCCTGCAGAACGAGGATTCCGACATCTCTACGTCCGTCGCCCGCGAAAAAGACGCCCCCTGCAAGCGCTATCTGAACAACCTCTACGCGAAGCTCAAGGCCCTGTGACCCATAGCCTCGCAACACTCACGTCCCCCATCAAGGCTCCCTGCTGCCTGGACGTGCTGGGGAACGATTGCTATGTGTTTTGTCTGAATAATCCTGTAAACAGAAGAATATTCTGTGGTTGAATTGTTGAACAATTAGAACTCGACGCATTCCGATCTCTTAAGTTGGATGTGGTGTTTTTTTAGAACCGGATAACACGTTTATATCGGCCGGATCGTGATCAGACGGACCTCCAGCATATCCAACAGCGCGTCGAGGGCGATCGTGTGATCCGCTGTGGAAATCTCATACTTGTTGATCGCCGGCATGGACCGTGCCGCAAGCGCCGATGACCCAGGGCGATTCTGTCGTCCTCGATTTTGCGGAGCATCTGGTGGGATACGTCACCCTGTCGTTCGAAACGGAAGGCAGCCATCCGGATGCGCCGGTGTGGCTGGATCTGCGGTTCGCCGAACGGGAACAGGAGCTGAACGAGCGGGCGTCGGCACAGGGGATCTATCTGTACTGCGAAGCCGCGGCGAAGAAGATCGCGTCCGTCGTTGGCGATTATGAAGCGGAACAAGCTCTTGCGGCGGATTATGAGGCGAAGAAAAGCGCGGCAAAAGCCCTCCTCTACGACGGGGAAAGGGGCGTGTTCGTCAGCGGCGAAGAGCGGCAGGTTTCGATCGCCTCCCAGGTGTGGATGATCCTGGGCGGCGTTTCAGACGATGGGAAAATACTCGATCGTGCGGCGAAGACGCCGGGGGCGATCGGCATGGTCACGCCCTATCTTTACCACCATTACGTGCAGGCGCTGATCGACGTCGGCAGAAAAGCGCAGGCCCTGGACGTTCTGCGCGCCTATTGGGGCAGCATGGCGAAGGAAGGCGCGGACACCTTCTGGGAGCTGTACAACCCCGAGAACCCCAACGAATCGCCGTACGGCGGCACGATCGTGCTGAGCTACTGCCACGCATGGAGCTGCGCCCCGGCATATTTTTTGAGGAAGTATTTTACAGAATGAAGCGGTATCTGGCAATCGACATCGGCGCCTCCTCCGGCCGGCACATCGTGGGCTGGCGGGAGGACGGAGAACTGCAAACAGAGGAAGTCTACCGTTTTCCCAACGGCGTGACCGAGAAGGACGGGCATCTGATCTGGGACATCGACGCCCTGCTTTCCCATGTGAAGGCGGGCATCGAAAAAGCGCGGGCGCGATACGGGATCGAATCCCTGTCCATCGACACCTGGGGCGTGGACTATGTGCTGCTCCGGGGCAATAAGACCGTATACCCGGTCTGTGCCTACCGGGACGGGCGCACGGAAGAGGTCGTTCCAAAGGTCCATGAGCGCATGGCGTTTTCGGAGCTCTA
>CAMHDC010000157.1 GCA_946183765.1 uncultured Clostridia bacterium
CAGGCCAAGGAGCAGAAGTACGGAGCCACCCTCAAGAGCAGCGAGGTGATCGGCAGCTGCTTCGTCACGGCGAAGACCGACAGCGCGGAGCACGGGAACGTCTTTCGGCTGGTGTACGCCATCTCCGCCGCCGGCGGCCAGGAGTACCTGGTGGCGGACGCCTTCGACCTGAGGGAGGACGGGCTGCCCATGGCAGACGTGCAGCTGACCGTGGTCAAGTCCCAGCAGGAGGCCCTTTCCACGGCGGCCTTCGATCCAAACGTCTACACCGTCCACGTGCTGACGGAGGGCGGCATGGTCCACCCTGAGGATGGCGGCGCGTCGCCCTTCAACGGGGACGGGCTCCTGTTCCCCGACAGTCTGACGGTGAAGATCACCGACGCGGACGTGTGGTCCCTGGCCGTTCCGGCGGACAGGACGCTGCTGCAGCTTTTGGGCTACGGGCGCAACGAGATCTTCGCCCGCTGCGGGAACAAGTTCTCCGACACCAGCGTGTACACCAAGTTCTATGCCAACTACGCCTGGTATCAGCCCAAGGGCAGCGTCAGCTATAACACCATCAAAGCCCGGTATCCCGTGGCCGCGGAGAACATCGATTTCATCAAGGCCATGGAAAAGCTGATCAGAGAAGGATAATACATTCGACCAGAACAAATAATTTCATCTTGCCGCAACCCAAAGACCTGTTGCGGAGTGTTGTAGATGAAGAAGGGAGCATGGGGTGGAAGAAAGGATCAGATCCGCGGCGGGCGCGACCGTGCCGCTGGATCTCAACGCCCTCTATGAGGCTTATGCCGATATGATCTACCGGCTGGCCCTGGTGCGCACCCGCAACCGGGCGGACGCGGAGGACGTGCTGCAGGACGTGTTTTTTCGCTGCCTGCGCCGTCAGCCCCATTTTCGGGACCAGGAGCACCAGAAGGCATGGCTGATCACGGCGGCCATCAACTCCAGCAAGAGCCTGTTGAGCCGGGCCGACCGCCGCCATGCCGCGGGGCCGGAGGCGCTGGAGTTCCTGTCCACGGAGGACGATACAGACAGCAGCGTCTACAACGCCGTCATGCAGCTGCCGGACAAGTACCGCACCGCCGTGCACCTGTTTTATTACGAGGGGTATTCCGTGGAGGAGATCGGGAAGATGACGGACACCAATCCCTCCACCGTGAAGTCCCACCTGCACCGGGCCCGGGAGGCCCTGCGCGGGATGTTGAAGGAGGATGAGCCGGATGTTTGAACAACAGTATAAGCGAGCCAACGACCGGATACATCCCCGGAAGGATCTGTTGAAGGAAATGGAAGCCAAATGGGCGGCTGAGGAAGCCCGCCGGGCGGAGGAGGAAGCGAAGGTCGTCGCCTTCCCCGCCTGGACCAAGTACGCCAGCATGGCTGCCGGAGTGCTGCTCTGCGTGGGTCTTGGCATGGGTTCCGTGCTGTTGTACAGCCGCAGCCGGGGCGTGCAGAACAAAACGGCCGCCGCCCAGGCCGAAGCGCCTATGATGATGGCGGAGAGCCGGGCGGAAGCCATGGAAGAGGCGAAGATCGTCACCGCCGTCACCGGCGATACGGCTGTCAGCGAGACGGAGGCCGGCGGCGCGGCGCCCCAGGCGATGCTGGCAGCGGCAGCCTACGAGGCCCCCAAGGGCATGCATCGGGCCGCGGACGAAGCGGAGGTGGAGGACGCCCTGTGCTACGGCTTCACCGATCGGGGCGAAGCGGAGAAGAACACGGATGCGGCCGCGCCCGAGGCCAAGGCGACGGCAAAGGCCGCCGAGACCCAGTACCCGGCGGGGCAGATCCTGACCCGGGACGATCTCATGGTCGTGTTCCTGCCCACCAGCGACCAGGTGCGGGTGCTCCGGTACGAGAATCGGCGGGTGACCACCGTGTTTTCCCTGGGGCTGCGGGAAAAAGGCGCCAAGGTGGAACAGCTGTTCTGGATAGGCAGCGAGATGCTGGCCCTTCGGGAGCATAACGGGGACACGGAGCTCATGCGGTTCGACGTGGCCGACTGGAAATCGCCTAAGCATCTTATGAATTTGACCCAAAGCGGGTCCTTCCTGGGGGCGTGGGAGCTGGACGGACGGCTCTATACCCTGTCCCTGTACGGCGCCACCGATCAGGAGCCCCGGCCCTGGGTGAACGGGGAGAGGATCGATTTTGACGAGGTGTTGCTGGATGAGGATAAACCCGGGAACGTGTACACCGTGCTTACGGTCTACGACCCCGCGGAAAGCGGCTTTGTCGCCCAAACGGCGCTGCTGCGGCAGGGCCGGGGCGCGGCAGCCCTGGGGGATACACTGTACCTGTGGGCCGGGGACGGGGAGACCGATCTGTATGCCTTCGCCCTGACAGAGGACGGGCTGACGTTGGAGGCGGAGAAGACCGTGCCCGGTTCCGTCGTGGCCGGCGAGGCCGCGGGGGAGGGGCTGGCCCTCCTGCTGCAGACTGAAAGCGGGGCGACCCTCCTGACCCTGGACGGCGCGCTGAACGAGACAGGTTCCGCCGCCGCCGAAGCGAAGATTGTTCGCTGCGGACAGGTGTTCGAGGACGGGGCCGCGTTCCTGTCGGATACGGAGCTCCACTGGCTCACCCCGGCGGGGGATCGGACCCTGGAAACGACGGCCGACGGCCTCAAACGGCTGTCAGAGGATCGGCTGCTGGCGTTCTCGGCGGATGGGAAGCTGCAGCTGGTGTCCATCGGCGAGGACGGGCTCAAAGCCCTGGGCGCGGCGGACACCCGAAACAGCCTGGCCCTGCTCGTGGAGGACCCCTCCCGCTTGGATTACGATCCGGCCACAAGTCGGCTGGCGATTCCGGCGGGGCAAATGGTGTATTCCTATCGGATCAACGAGGCGGGAGAGCTGGGACTGTGGGGCACGCCGCTGGCCTTCCCCGATCACAACGAGACGGAGCAGCGGGAGATCAGATGCCGCATGACGGCGGACGGAACGCTGGTCTTCTATAAAACCGGCGTCCACGTCTGCAACCAGCTCCTGGAGCGGCTGATCACCACCCGGTATTGACATGAAGCAAAAAACCGATCCGAAAGGGTCGGTTTTTCATTGCAAATCGGTCGTTTCGTGGTACAATGAAACAAATGGAAATAAGGGGGAAAGTGTATGATCATCGTAGGCGTATGCGGCGCGTCCGGCAGCGGCAAGAGCACCCTGGCCCGGCGCATCAAGGAGGCCCTGTCCTGCAGCTGTGAGATCATCGGCCAGGACTGCTACTACAGGAGCTTTCCGGAGATACCCTTCGAGCAGCGGGTGCATCTCAATTACGACGAGCCCACCATCTTCAACTACGACGAGATGATCGAAGACTTGAAGACCCTGTCCGCAGGCCAGCCCATCACCAAGAAAGGGTACAACTACGCCCGGCATCTGAGGGAGGACTCCACGGACCTCATCTATCCCCCGGAGGTCCTGATCCTGGAGGGCATCCACATCTTCTACGACAAGCGGCTCTGCGAGATGATGTCATTGAAGGTGTACATGCACGTGGACATCGACGTGTGCCTGCTCCGCCGTATCTTCCGGGATATCAAGAGCCGGGGCCGGACCATCGAGAACATTTCCGAGCAGTATCTGGCCACGGTCAAGCCCATGTTCGAGAAGTACATCAAGGACTATATCAACGACGCGGACTTCGCCATCATGCGCGGGGGCAAGAACCGCATGGCCATCGACGCCATTGCCGCCTATCTCACCACCAAGGTCCTGGCCGAGCGCTTCGAGAAGGAGAAGCTGGAGCAGGCGGCGAAACCGGAATAAGGCTGACCGCACAGCCTCGCTTTTCATGATTCGCTGCAGGGGCACTTCCTGCAGAAGCCTGCGGAAATGGACGGTTCGGGAGGAAATATGCAGATAAAGACGCCCATCATTTCCTTTCACAATTTCAGCTTTCAGTATTTCAGCCAGAAGGAGCCGACCCTGCTGGATATCGACTTTGATATCTATCCCGGAGAAAAGATCCTGATCGTGGGCCCGTCAGGGTCCGGCAAGAGCACCCTGGCCCACTGCATCAACGGACTCATCCCCTATGCCTACAAAGGAACCATCACGGGCACATTGACGGTGGACGGCAAGACCCCCGAGGAGAGCAGCCT
>CAMHDC010000158.1 GCA_946183765.1 uncultured Clostridia bacterium
AGCAAAAAGGCGTTGCCGTGCTTGCCCATGAGCTCTACCACCAGGGAGCAGACGGTCTCGTCCATCAGCTCGTCCCGGCCGGAGAAAAAGAAGCGCACGGTCCGATCAAGGGCAGCCTGCTCCATCTTGGTGATACGGCTGCCGATCAATCGTTTCCTCAGGAGCATGCAAAAGGCTGGCGCGGCGGCGGGATTCTCCGCCGTGTCCTTCGTGAGGGCGATACGCCCGTTTTCGTTATGGATGTTGACGAGAAGCTTCACCCGTCCGCAGCTCGCACCGTGGCAGGAGAGGAGCAGCGTATCCTTATCGGGCTGCTGCACCTTATCCACTCGGGCGCCCAACAGCCCCCGTGCCTCCCACAGCATGGCGTGGAGGGAAAGACCGTCCATAGCCATAAAACGACCTCCTTTGCCTATAAAAAACGGCCCTCTTTCAACAGGAAAGGGGCCGCACAGAATCTATACGTTTGGGGTTAATTGGCGGACGTGCGCTTGCCGGCCAGCTGAGCCTTCTTGTGGTTGGCGGCATTCTTATGGATGACGCCCTTGGCAGCTGCCTTATCGACGGTGCTCACGGCTTTGAGATAAGCGGCCTCGGCGGCTTCCTTATCCTCACCCTGGAGAGCTTCGTCAAAGCGACGCAGAGCGGTCTTCAAAGCGGACTTATCCTCGCGGTTGCGAAGATTCTCCTTCTTATTGGTGCCTGCACGCTTCATAGCAGATTTGATGTTTGCCACAGCATTTACCCCCCTATAGATATTGTCCATTACACGAACTACGCTATTATACATAAAGACTTTCAAAAATGCAAGCCCTAATTTTATCTTTTTGCAGGACATTTTTCATCTTGTGCTGCAGGGAACGGTAGGGTATAGTGTAATATAATATAATATTGGAAAGGAAACTGCCATGCGCCCCATCGAGCAAAAGGACATACTGAGCTATCGCTTTTTGTCGGATCCCAGATACAACCCTTCCCATACCCGAGCGGCCTTCGTAGTCTCCACCGCCGACGAACAGGAGAACGGCTACGAATCTCGGCTTTGGCTCTATGAAAACGGAGCCGTAAAGCAGCTCACCGATCTCGGCAAGGAGCGAGGCTATCGCTGGCTGGACGACGATCGACTCGTTTTCCCCGCCGTGCGTTCCGCCGCGGAGAAGAAGCGGGCGGAAAACAAGGAGCCGTTCACAGCCTACTATGTGCTGGATCTTCGCGGCGGCGAAGCTTTGCCCTTCTTTACGGTCCCCTTCGCCGTCCGGGAGCTGAAGGTGCTGGACCAGAAACGGCTCCTGGCCGTGGGAGGCTTTGACAAGGCTTATCCCGACCTGTATGCCGCGGACGAAGAGACACGCAAGAAGGTCCTGCAGGAGCGGGAGGAGAACAAGGATTATGAGGTATTCGATGAGCTCCCCTTCTGGCACAACGGGGCGGGGGTCGTCAACGGCCAGCGGCGGCGGCTGTTCCTTATCACCCTGGACCCGCTGACGATCACACCCATCTCCGGCCCGAGGGAGGATATGGGCGGATTTACCGTCTTAGGTGACGAAGTCTATTACGCCGTTCAAAACCGTGGCCCCAGGATGCTGCTGAAGGAGTTCACGCTAAAAGCGCGAAATCTGAAGAACGGTGAAACGAGAGAGCTCTTTCATACCGATTCCTTCATGCTCTCCCGATTGGAGACCGTGGGGGATCGTCTGCTCCTGTTCGGCGGCGAGGGAAAGCGGTATGGCCTCAACGAAAACGACTATATATATGAAATCGACCCTGCCACCGGCGAACGTAAACTCCTGTTCCCGGCGGCGTACAGCCTCTATAACAGCGTGGGCAGCGACTGCCGTCTGGGCGGCGGCCGGGAGAGCGTAGCGGTGGAGGAGAGCTTCTACCATCTGACCACACGGGGCGGCGATTCAGTCCTCTATCGCCTGGATATGGACGGCACGGATACCCCCGTGTTTACCAAACCAGGGGCCATGGACTGCTTCGACATAGCGGACGGCAAGGCGCTCTGCGTGGGCCTCTACGACATGCGGCCCCAGGAGCTGTATCTCTGCGATCTTGCGACCGGGGAAGCGAAGCGCATCACCGACTTCAACGGGCCTGCCCTGGGGGATAAATACGTAGCCCAGCCCGAGCCCCTTTCCGTGGAGAGCGAGGGCTTGACCATCGAGGGCTGGGTGCTGAAGCCATTCGGCTATGATCCCAAAAAGCGCTATCCCGCCGTGTTCGACATCCACGGCGGCCCCAAGACCGTCTACGGGCCCGTGTTCTACCACGAGATGCAGTACTGGGCGGGGAAGGGCTATTTCGTCTTCTTCTGCAACCCCAAGGGCAGCGACGGCGGCGACAACGCCTTCGCCGACATCCGGGGCGGCTATGGGAACGTGGACTATAAGAACCTCATGGCCTTTGCGGACGCCGTGATAGCTGCTTATCCTGCCATCGACCCGAAACGTGTCTGCGAGACCGGTGGCAGCTACGGCGGCTTCATGACCAATTGGATCATCGGACATACGGACCGGTTCTGCGCCTGCGCCTCCCAGCGGTCCATCTCCAACTGGCTCAGCTTCTGCGGCGTGTCCGATATCGGCTTCTACTTCGCTCCCGATCAGACCGCCGGGGACCTCTACGACGACCCGGAGAAGCTCTGGGCCCAGTCGCCTTTGAAATACGCCAGGAACGTGAAGACGCCCACCCTGTTCATCCATTCCGACGAGGACTACCGATGCCCTCTGGAGCAGGGGCTGCAGATGTATTCAGCCCTCGTGGATCGGGGCGTCCCGGCCCGCCTCTGCCTTTTCCATGGCGAGAACCACGAGCTTTCCCGTTCCGGCAAGCCTCTCCACCGGCTCCGTCGCCTGCAGGAGATCACGGACTGGTTCGACAAATACAGCGCGGAGAAGTAGCCCATGGTCATCCTGATCACCGGGGCTACCCATACGGGGAAGACGATGCTGGCCCAGCGGATGCTGGAGCGGTACGGGTATCCGTATCTGTCCATGGATCATCTGAAAATGGGTCTCATCCGCAGCGGACAAACGAAGCTCACGCCGGCGGACGACGACGAACTGACGGCGTATCTGTGGCCTATCGTTCGGGAAATGATGAAGACCGCTGTGGAGAACAAGCAGAACCTGATCGTGGAGGGCTGCTATGTGCCTTTCGATTGGAGGAAGGGCTTCTCGGAGGATTACCTGGCCCATATCCGTTTTATCTGTTTGGCCATGACGGACGGTTATATCGACGCCCAATTCGGGAAGATAATGGCCCACGGTTCGGACATCGAAAGCCGGTTGGACGATTCGTACTGCACCGCCGATCTGCTGAAGGCGGAGAACCGGAAATACGGGGGAGGAGATCGTCCGGATAGAGGGGGATTACCTCAAAACCGTAGCGACGCTGCTGAAATAGTCAAAAGGAGGGCGCCCCCTCCTTTTTGATTTCACAATGATGTTGCAATTGGGTGCATAGGCAATTCTTGACAGGGATAAAATCGGTGGTATAATAGGCTTCAGAAATTAGCACTCCGGATAGCTGAGTGCTAAATAATCAACGGGAGGCATTGGAAATCATGCAACTGAAACCTTTGATGGACCGTGTGGTCGTGAAGCAGGTGGAGACGGAGGAAGTCAGCAAGGGCGGCATCATCCTTACCAGCGCGGCGAAGGAGAAGCCCCAATTCGCAGAGGTCATCGCGGTGGGCCCCGGCGGCATGGTGGACGGCAAGGAAGTCGCCATGCAGGTCAAGAAGGGCGACCGGGTGGTGTACAGCAAGTACGCCGGCACCGAAGTGAAGCTGGACAACGAGGAGTTCGTCATCCTAAAGCAGAACGACATTCTGGCTATCGTGAAATAAGGAGGAATTTACTATGGCAAAGCAGTTGAAATACGGCGAAGACGCCCGCAAGGCCCTGGAGAGCGGCCTCAATCAGTTGGCTGATACCGTGAAGATCACCCTGGGGCCCAAGGGCCGCAACGTGGTCCTGGAGAAGAAGTTCGGCGCGCCCCTTATCACCAACGACGGCGTGACCATCGCCAAGGAGATCGAGCTGGAGGATCCCTTTGAGAACATGGGCGCTCAGCTCGTCAAGGAAGT
>CAMHDC010000159.1 GCA_946183765.1 uncultured Clostridia bacterium
ACGCTGGAGGTGGTGAAGGGATACGAAGGCGGCAGCTGCCGGCTCACGGAGTGGCACGTGTACGACGCCGCCAACGTGCCGGAAAACATCCACCTGTGGGAGATGGCCCCCGACAAGTGCGACATCATGCTGGTGTCCGCCCACTCCGACGACGAGCTGGTCATGATGGGCGGCATCATCCCCACCTATGCGGCGGAGCGGGGCATGCGGGTCCAGGTGGTGTACTGCTACGTGCCGGAGCAGTATCGGCACGAGGAGGCCCTCAACGGCCTTTGGTTCAGCGGCATGCGGACGCTGCCCGTGTTCTTCGTCATCGAAAACGAAAGCCGGCTCCGGTTCGCCGAAAAGCTCACCCGAGAGATCCGCCGCTTCAAACCCGAGGTGGTCATCACCCACGACATCAACGGCGAGTACGGCCAGTATGAGTACAAGAATCCTCAGAGCACCGGCCACGGCCTGGTGAGCCGCAATTGCCGGGAAGCCGTGGAAGCCGCGGCGGATGCGAAGAAATTCCCCAAGTCTGCGGAGGAATACGGCACCTGGCAGGTGAAGAAGCTGTACCTCCATCTGTATGACAAGAACCAGGTGGTGATGGATTTCGACACGCCCCTAAGCTTCTTCAACGGTAAGACCGCCTTCGAGATCGCCCAGGAAGCCTACGCTTTCCACAAGTCCCAGCGAAGCTATTGGCTGGACGTGCTCAGGTCCAACAGGTACGACTGCCGCAAGTACGGCTTATACGCCACCACCGTGGGGGAAGACGTGGAGAAGAACGATTTTCTGGAGAATATTCCCCCCGAATGTCTGTCCGATTATGTGGCGCCCGAGCCCACGGCCACGCCGGAACCTACGCCGGAGCCCACACCGGAGCCCACGTCGGAACCCACGCCGGAGCCTACCCCGACCACCACGCCGGAGCCCATCCCCGAATCCACCGCCGTCGTCGAGATCGCTCCGGCACAAACTCAGCCGGCGGCAACGGGCACCCGGACGCCGGTCTCCCCTTCCGCGGACGCCCCCGCCGCCCAGGAAGACGGCTCCTCCGTGACGGTCCTGCTGGGCGTCTTCGCCGTCGCAGCCCTGGGTCTGGTGGCGGCCATCGCCGTATTCCTGGTAAAGCAAAAGCGATAGATCAGCACGCAAAAAGCCCCGCATCAGCGGGGCTTTCTTTTGTTGCGCGTATTATTTCTTCAAAGCGTCCCGGATCTCGGTGAGAAGCTTGACTTCCTCAGAAGGCTCGGGTGCGGGCGCAGGCGCAGGGGCGGGCTCCTCCTTCTTGCGGCGAACGGCGTTGATGCCCTTAACGATCAGGAACACCACCAGCGCCACCAGCACGAAGTTGACCACGTTCTGGATAAAGCTGCCGTACAGGATGGCGGCCTCCTCGACGCCGGCGGCCTCGTCAGCGGGGCGGATGACGTACTTCAGGGAGTTGAAGTCGATGCCGCCGAAGAGCGCGCCGATGACGGGCATGAAAATGTCGTTCACCAGAGAGGTGACGATCTTGGTGAAGGTGCTGCCGATGATGACGCCCACAGCCATGTCCACCACGTTGCCGCGCATGATGAACTCTTTGAATTCGGTTACGATTCCTTTTTTCTTTTCCATGATTTTATATCTCCTTGCCTTAGGATATGGTACAGTATACCACCCTGGGCCGCCTTTGGCTATACTTTTTTGCAGCGTTCGGGAGCCCTTGCCCCGAAATTTTGACAGAAGTTTGTCGATTGTAATTCAAATTTGACGATTAGCACTCTCCTATTGACAGTGCTAATAATCTGCGTATACTGTGCATTGTAAGGAAACGAACGGGGCACAGTAAGAAAGGAAAGCCCCAGGGTACATGGATGATATGGAAAGGAAGTGTTGACTATGTTGCCCAGTATTTTCGGAGAAAACCTGTTGGATGATCTTTGGAACACCAATTTTGACCGTGACTGGTTCAATATGGACCGGGAGCTCTACGGGAAGCATGCGAAGAACCTGATGAAGACCGATGTGCGGGAGAGCGAACAGGGCTATGAGATGGCCATCGAGCTGCCCGGCTTCCAAAAGGAAGATATCAAGGTGGATCTGAAGGACGGTTATCTGACCGTCAGCGCCCAGAAGTCCCTCAACAAGGAGGAGCACAAGGACAAGAAGATCCTGCGCCAGGAGCGCTACAGCGGCTCCTGCAGCCGTACCTTCTACATCGGCGACGTGAAGGCCGAGGACGTGAAGGGCAAGTACGACGCCGGCATCCTGACCTTGGAATTCCCCAAGGAGGACCAGAAGAAGATCGAGGAGAAGCGCACCATCGCCATCGACTAACACACATCCAAAACGCAGCGGCGCCGCCCGAAAGGGCGGCGCTGTTTTTGTACATTTCCTCAGCGGTAAGATAGTTTCCCCTCGGCACAGCAGAGTTTCACTCATTCGCCTTTCGGCAGATGTACAGCAGATGGGCGGAGCTGCCCAGCAGTTCCCGCTTCTCACAGGTCAGCAGGTGGTAGGCAGAAAAGAGGCGGAAGTCCTCGTCGGTCATGGAAAAGTCCACCCGGTCCTCGGCCAGCTCCAGTATGCCGTCCGTGGCGACGGTGCGCAGGTGATGGACAGGTTTTCCCTCGAAGAGAGCCTCGAAGCCCGCCACGTCGTAGCCTGTGAACACCTGTTCGGGGAAGTGGCGCAGGCGCATGTCCTTGTCGAAGTTCTCCTCCCACCCGGCCTTGAAGTTGTGAGGCTCGGCCTGCAGGTAGTTGTCATAGAGGATGGCGTAGACGGACAGAAAGGCAAACATGAGGATGCCCCCGGGGCGGGTGACCCGGATGGCCTCGTCGATGGCCCTGTCCACCCCGCCCTTGCCGTACAGGTGGTACATGGGGCCCATGGACAGGGTGAGCTGGAAGGTATCGTCCGCCCACTGCCGAAGATCCAGGGCGTCCCCCCGGACCGCTTCCACGTTGGGATATTGGGCCGTGTTGGCCTTCAGCAGCTCATAATTCTTTTCCACCAGTTCCACGGCTGTGACCTGATGACGCCGCTGCGCCAGGGCCGCCGTGTACGAACCCGTGCCCGCCCCCAGTTCCAGCACCCGGCAGGGGTTGGGCGCCTGACGGTCGATATAGGACATGGTGGTCAAAAACTCCAGTTGCCCGTGGCGGGTCCGGGTGAGGCGGGTCTCCTCCCGGCCGTCGCCGTAGATGCCTTCCAGGATCTGTCTGCGCTTATCCATAATCTTAGCCCACGGGCTGCTCGCCGGCAGCGGGTAGGGGGATGTCGATGAGCATGTTGTCGGAGCCTGACATGACCGTGGGGAGCTTGCCATCCCACTTTGCCACGGTCTGATACTTGATCAGAATGTCCGAAATGGACTCGGTGATGATGCGGTTGCTTTCGGCGTTGGCCTCGGCCAGGACCTTGATCTCGTTGGCCTCGGCCTCCGCGGCGATGACCCGCTTCTGGGCCTCGGTGTTGGCGATGACCAGGGCCTGCTCCTGCTCGGTGCGGGTCTTGATCAGATTCTGCTCCGCCACCTGCTTGGCTTCGACGGCGTTGATGTACTCCTCGGAGAAGTCCCAGTTGATGATGTTCAGCTCGTTGATGAAGATGCCGTAGGCGTTCATCTTTTCGTTGAGGCCTTCGTCCAGGAGCATGCTCACCTCCGCACGGCTCGACACCAGCTCCACGGCGGTATACTTGGCGGTGACCGCCTTGAGCACCTCGTTGACGGCAGGGCTTATGAGGACCTCCTCGAAGCCCATGCCCACGTTCTTATAGAGGGTCTGGCTGTTCTCCTTCCCCACGTGATAGTTGACGGCCACCACGGTGTTGATGGTCTGAAGATCCTTGCTGAAGGCCTCGGTATTCACGTCCAGCTTCACGATCCTATTGTCCACCACCACGATCTTCTGGACGAAGGGCACCTTGAAATGGAGCCCCTCCTGGAGCACCACGTCCTCCACCTTGCCGAAGGTCAACGCTACGCCCGTGTGACCTGCAGGGATCACCACGAAGCTGGAGCCCAGGAAGATGACCGCCAGGATCACCACGAAGATCAATAGAACCAGTTTGAACGGGGAGAAATTGCCCGCTTTGTCTTTGAACAT
>CAMHDC010000160.1 GCA_946183765.1 uncultured Clostridia bacterium
AAAGTAGGCGTGGCCGGTTACGGCACCATCGGACAGCGGCTGGCGGACGGCGTCGCCATGCAGGGCGACATGGAGCTGGTGGGCATCGCGGATCTCGCGCCCACCCTGTCCATCCGCGCGCTGCGGGAAAACGACATGATCGGCGCGAACGGCGTGAAGTACGACCTGTATCTGGTGGACGGGGCGGACAGGGCCGCCTTCGACAAGTACGACATCCCCGTGGCGGGCACCTTCGAGGAGCTGTGCCGCAAGGTGGACATCATGCTGGATTCCTCTCCCGGCGGCGTGGGCGCCAAGAACAAGGAGCTCTATGAGAAGGTGGGCGTGAAGGCCATCTTCCAGGGCGGCGAGAAGAACTCCGTGGCGGACGTGTTCTTCCACGGCTACGCCAACTACGAGAAGGGCGTGGGCCAGAACTATCTGAAGCTCACCAGCTGCAACACCACCGGCCTCATCCGGGCGGTGGACTGCCTGGACCGTCTCTACGGCGTGGAAAAGGTGGCCATCACCATCATTCGGCGGGTGGCCGATCCCGGCGACTATCACCGGGGCCTGACCAACGCCCTGCAGATCGACAAGGCGCCCTCCCATCAGGCGGTGGATCTCATGACCATCATGCCCCACGTGCAGGCCACCGGCATCCTGGTCCACACCCCCGTGACCCACGGCCACATCATCACCGTGCTGGTCACCCCCAAGGACGGGAAGAAGATCACCCGGGAGCAGGCCATCGAGGCCTTCCGCAAGCACCCCCGCATCCGCACCGTCACCATCGACGAGGGCTTCAAGGGCAACGCCAGCCTCTTCAAGTACGCCCGTGATCTGGGCAACCGCCGGGGCGACATGTACGAGATCGGCCTCTGGGAGGACAGCGTGGTGGAGAGCGGCAACGACATCATGTTCGCCATCAACATCCCCCAGGAGAGCGTCACCATCCCCGAGACCATCGACGGCATCCGGGCGGCCATGAAGATGCAGCTGACCCGGGAGGAAGGCACCGCCAAGACCAACGAATATCTGAAGATCGGCCGCTTCAAATAAGATCGGGAGAGGGTCCACATGCGATTTGGAATCAGAACGCTGGACGAGCTGGACGTGAAGGGGAAGACCGTCCTCTGCCGGGTGGACATCAACCAGCCGGTGGACCGGGCGAAGGGCACCCTCAAGAGCGTCAACCGCATCCGGGCCTGCGTGCCCACCGTGCGGGAGCTTTCCGACAAGGGCGCCAAGGTGGTGCTCATGGCCCACCAGGGCAGCGACATCGAGTATAAGAACTTCTACACCACCCGCCCCCACGCCCGGGTCCTTTCCGAGCTCCTGGGCCGGGAGGTGAAGTGGATCGACGACGTGTGCGGGCCCGCGGCCCGGGCAGCCATCGCCGCGCTCCGGGAGGGCGAGGTGCTGCTGCTGGACAACGTGCGGTTCGTGGCGGAGGAGCAGACCCTCTTCGAGATGAAGCTGCGCCTGACCCACGAGCAGCAGGCCAAGACCCTGCTGGTGGAGAAGCTGGCCCCCCTTGGGGACCTCTACGTGTGCGACGCCTTCGCGGCGGCCCATCGGGACCAGCCCAGCCTCTGCGGCTTCGAGCAAGTGCTCCCCTCCGCCATGGGGCGGCTCTTCGAGCAGGAATACTGCACCGTCTCCGGCCTCATGGAAGCGCCGGAGCGGCCCTGCGTGTTCATTCTGGGCGGGGCGAAGATCTCCGACGCCTTCCAGATGATGGAGACAGTACTCTCCCGGGGCGTCGCGGACAGGATATTGACCGGCGGCCTGGTGGCCAACATCTTCCTGATCGCCCTGGGCGATCAGATCGGGCAGGGCAGCTATGACTTCATCGCCGCCTCCAACTACACGGAGTTCTTCGAGAAGGCAAAGGCCCTCTATGAAGCCTACGGGGACAGGATCGTCCTGCCCGTGGATCTGGGCTGGGTGCAGGACGGGCAGCGGCAGGAAGGGAAGCTGGGCGCCATCCCGGCGGACGCGGCCGCGGTGGACATCGGCTCGGAAACGGCGGCCCTCTATCGGGAGACGATCATGGGCGCCCAAACGGTGTTCGTCAACGGCCCCATGGGCGTGTTCGAGAAGGCGGAGAGCGAGCTCGGCACCAAGGCCGTGTGGCAGGCTCTGGCGGACACGGCGGGATTTACGGTCCTGGGCGGGGGCGACAGCATCACTGCCACGGAAAAGTACGGGCTCACGGACAAGATGGGCTATATCTGCACTGGCGGCGGCGCCCTCATCCGCTTCTTGAGCGGGGAGGAGCTGCCTGTGGTCAAAGCTTTGCGGCACGGCTCCGGCCTGCCGCTGTGAAAGGAGAGATCGGATATGGAATCGAGTGAAAAGAAAGCGTTGCAGGCCTTTGCCGTCCGCATCCGCATGGCGCTGGTGGAGGCGATCCACGCCATCGGCTCCGGCCATGTGGGCGGGGCGCTGAGCATCGCGGACGTGCTGGCCGTCCTCTACGGCCGGGAGATGAACGTGCGGCCGGAGGACCCCCAGTGGCCGGATCGAGACTATCTGGTGGTGTCCAAGGGACATGCCGGCCCGGCGGTCTACGGGACGTTGGCGTTGAAGGGCTACTTCCCCTATGAGGAGCTGAAGACCCTGAACCAGGGCGGCACCCGGCTGCCCAGCCACTGCGATCGGAACAAGACCCCCGGCATCGACGTGACCACCGGCTCTCTCGGCCAGGGCACCTCCCAGGCCGCGGGCCTGGCTCTCGGCAACCGGCTCAAGGGCCGGAAGAACCGGGTGTTCCTCATCGTGGGCGACGGCGAGCTGGACGAGGGCCAGTGCTGGGAGGCTTTCGCCTTCGCGGCGGCCAAGAAGCTGGGCAACCTGACGGTCCTCATCGACTGGAACAAGAAGCAGCTGGACGGGCGGGTGAACGAGATCCTGCCCCTGGGCGACATCGCCGCGAAGATGAAGGCCTTCGGCTTCGACACCGTGCAGGTGGACGGCGGGGACGTGGAAGCCATCGCCGCTGCTTTGGAGCGTACCCGGCAGGGGGGCGACAAGCCCTACGCCGTGGTGCTGGACGCGGTGAAGGGACACGGCATCGCGGAAGCGGAGAACACCGAGATGAACCACAGCATGCCCATTAACGACGAGCGCTACGCCCGCTGGATGGCGGAGCTGCAGGCGGATCTGGCCGCCTTGGAGGGTTGAGTATGAAGATCGTATATACCGGTGAAATGGACCAGCGCCTCTGCAAGGAGGTCCTTGGCGCCACTATTGAAAAGATCGTCACCGAGGATGAGAACGCCATCTATCTGGACGCGGATCTGATGAGCTGCGCCGGCACCCTGAAGTGGGGCAAGCAGAACCCCGATCGGGCCATCGACTGCGGCATCGCCGAAGGCAACATGGCCGGTGTGGCCGCGGGCCTGGCCGTGGCGGGGTATCGCCCCATCATCCACTCCTTCGGTCCCTTCGCGTCCCGTCGCTGCTACGATCAGATCTTCCTCAGCGGCGGCTACGGCAAGAACGACATCACCGTGATCGGCACCGATCCCGGCGTTACGGCGGCCATGAACGGCGGCACCCACATGCCCTTCGAGGACGTGGCCCTGTACAGCGTCCTGCCCGGCAGCACCGTCATCGACGTATCCGACCCCACCTGCCTGGTGAGCGTGCTCAAGCAGTGCGTCTACCGCCCCGGCGTCAAGTATATCCGGGTGGGCCGCAAGCAGATGGCCAGGGTCTATGAAGACGGAACAGAACTGCCCATCGGCAAGGCCGTCACCCTGCGGGAAGGCACCGACGCGGTGATCTTCGCCGCCGGCATCATGCTCCACGAGGCCATGCAGGCCGCCCTCTCCCTGGAGAAGCAGGGCGTGTCCGTGGCGGTGGTGGACTGCTTCACCATCAAGCCCCTTGACCGGGAGGCCGTGGTGGCCTGGGCCAAGAAGACCGGCGCCGTCGTGGTGGCGGAGAACGCCAACCGGCACGGCGGCCTCTATACCGCGGTGCTGGAAGCGCTGGCCGAGGGCTGCCCCGTGCCCGCCGCGTGCGTGGCCATCGAGGACGAGTTCGGCGAAGTGGGCACCCAGGGGTACCTGCAGAAGCGGTTCGG
>CAMHDC010000161.1 GCA_946183765.1 uncultured Clostridia bacterium
CTCCTAAAGGGGGATCCGATCCGTTCCTTTTGCGCCATCGTCAGCCGCACTCCCTTGACAGGAGCGCGGCTTTTGTGCTATTTTTTGTGCAAATCCATGCGGTACGCGTATGCGAGGGAGTATGCTCGGCATATATAATTACACGGTGATCCTTACCTATATGGGCCTGCTGTCCGGCTTTGCAGGCATCCTCTGCGCTTTCGAGGGCAACCTCACGGCGTCGGTCCTGTGCCTCATGGGGGCGGGCCTTTGCGACATGTTCGACGGCAAGGTGGCCTCCACCAAGAAGGAGCGCAGCCGCAGCGAGAAGCGGTTCGGCATCCAGATCGACTCTTTGAGCGATCTTGTCTGCTTCGGCGTGCTGCCCGCCATCATCGTCTATTCCCTGGGCGGAACCTGGGTTCGTACCGTGGCTTGCGCTGTCTACGTCCTCTGTGCCCTCATCCGCCTCGCCTGGTTCAACGTGGACGAGGAAGCGCGGCAGGACTTCGACACAGGCCGCCGGAAGGTGTATCTGGGCCTGCCGGTGACCAGCGCCGCCCTCATCTTCCCCCTGCTGTACTTCGTCGGGGGTCTGCGCCATTGGCCGCTGCACATCATGGGGCCGCTGACACTGCTCATCGTGGCAGGCGCCTTTTTGACCCCCTTCTCCATTCGCAAGCCCTCCCTGTCGGTACGCCGCAAGCCGAAGCTTCGCGGGTACCGGCGGCGGGAACGGAAGAGGAAAAAAGATGGGGACGCCTGAGAACGACAGCTCCGTCCGCTTCCTGTACGGTACGGCCTGCGGTCGTGGTCTGCTGAAGATCGTCCAAGGATTGCACCTCGATCGGCTGGCCGTGGGGTATCTGCGCTCCCGCTGGTCCCGGCCCTACATCGCCAGGTTCGCCAAAAAGCACGGCATCCCCCTGACCCGGGCGTATCCCACCTATCGGGATTTCTTCCTCCGGGAGCGGACGCCCCGCAGGGTGGACGCGACGCCCGAACACCTCACCAGCCCGTGTGACGGCTGGCTCAGCGCCTTTCCCGTCACCGATGGATGCAGCTTCGCCATCAAAGGCTCTCGCTACCGGGTGGCGGACCTGCTGAACGATCCAGCGCTGGCCGAGAACTATCGGGACGGGCTCATTTTGGTCTTCCGGCTCTGCGCTTCGGACTATCACCATTATGCGTACATCGACAGCGGCCGTCAGGGACAGAATCACTATATCGAAGGGCGGCTCCACAGCGTCCAGCCCATCGCCTGCGAACACTATCCCATCTTCGTTCTGAACCGCCGCAGCTGGTGCGTGCTGGATACGGACAACTTCGGCCCCGTGGTGCAAACGGAGATCGGCGCTCTGGTGGTGGGCGGCATCGTGAACCGGCCCGAAGGGCCCATGGAGCGAGGCGGGGAGAAAGGGTATTTCGATTTGGCCGGGTCCACCATCACCCTGCTGTTCGAAAGGGACCGGGCAAAGCTCCTGCCCGAACTGGCCGAAAAAACGGCGGACGGCCGAGAGGTGCGGGTGGAGCAGGGGCAATGGATCGGCACCGCCCTGCCGAACGAACGGGCATAAAACCAATGGGCACGGAAAGGTGATCGAAGGGGTAAGGGTATGTCAATGTGGTTTATGATCATCGGGACCGTGCTGGCGGCGTTCGCGGCGGGGCTCCTCTATATCTCCTTCCGGGCGGCCCGCTTTTCGGCGGTGCTGCGGCTGACCCGCGGCAAAAAGGGCCCGGCACGGCTGCTTTGCCTCGCCTTCTTCGGGGCGCTCACCGCCCTCCTCTGGGCGACGCTGAACATGATGAACGCCGTGGTCTGCCTGATCCATCTGGTCGTCTTCTGGATGCTTTGCGACCTGATTTCCTTCATTGTCAGCAAAATACGCAGGCGGCAGCCGAAACGCTATTGGGCGGGGGCGGCGGCCATGGTCCTGTGCGCCCTGTGGCTCGCCGGAGGCTGGGTGGCCGACCATCACGTGTGGATCAAGACCTATTCCTTCGAGACCCCCAAGCTTTCCCAAAGCATGCGCCTGGTGCAGATCACCGATTCCCACATCGGGGCCACGTTCCACGCCGACGGCTTTTTGAAGCATATCGAGACGGTCAACGCCCTGGGCCCGGACGCGGTGGTGATCACCGGCGATTTCGTGGACGACGATACCTCCCGCGAGGACATGCTGGGGGCCTGCGACGCCCTGGGACAGCTCAACCCGCCCCGGGGGGTCTACTTTGTTTTCGGCAACCATGACAAGGGGTATTACAGCGAAGCAGGCCGGGGCTGGACCGTGGCGGAGCTGCGGGCGGCCCTGGAGAAAAACGGCGTGGTGATCCTGGAGGACGAGGCCGTGGATTTGGGAGAGATCACCGTGGTGGGCCGGAAGGACCGGTCCGAAGAGCAGCGCAGCGGCGGGCGCGCCAGCGCGGCGGAGCTCCTTAGGACGGTGGATGGGACGGATTATGTCATCATCCTGGACCATCAGCCCCACGACTTCGACGCCGAGGCCGAGGCCGGGGCGGATTTGGTGCTGTGCGGCCACACCCACGGCGGCCAGTTCATCCCCATCCGGCACGTGGGGGAGTGGGTCGGCGAGAACGCCCTCCGGTACGGCCATGAGCGGCGGCTGGGCACGGACTTCATCGTCTCCTCCGGCATCAGCAACTGGACACTGCGGTTCAAGACCGGCTGCCGGTCTGAGATCGTGGTGGTCGATCTGCTGCCCCAAAGCTGATTTTTCGTAAATAACGTATAAAAAAAGAGATCTGCCGCTTGCAAGGCAGGCGATCCTCTTGTATAATATGCACTTGTAATACTGTTTTTTGTGAGGTGGTTTTTTCGTGGACGCAGATCCCAGTAGCATTCCTATACGTATGCTGCTGAACGAGTCCGTTCCCCAGGCGGCGGGGCAGAGCTCCGCAGGCCTTGTTCTGTTCTTTCTGGTGCTGCTCGTGTGCAGCGCTTTCTTTGCCGGCAGCGAGACGGCCCTGTCCACCGTGAACCGCATCCGCATGATGAGCTATGCGGACGACGGCGATCGACGGGCCCGGCGCGTGCTCTATATCCTGGACCACTTCGAGGAAGCCCTGTCGGCCATACTCATCGGCAACAACATCATGCACATCGGCAGCGCGGCCCTGGCCACGCTGACGGCCACCCGTCTGTGGGGCGAGGGGGCCGTGGCGGCCACCACGGTGGTGACGGCCCTTTTGGTGTTCCTGGCGGCGGAGATGATCCCCAAGTCCTTCGCCAAGGCCTGTTCGGAGAGGTTCGCCCTGTTCTGCGCCACGCCGCTGCTGCTCCTCATGCGGGTGCTGAAGCCCTTCATCCATCTGTTCACGGGCCTGAGCCGCTTCCTCAAGAAGGTGGCTCGGGTGCCCGAGGACGAGGACCCCACCGTCACCGAGGACGAGCTCCATGACATCATCGACTCCATCATCCCCGACGAGGAGAACGGCGTGGACGAGGACACGGCCGAGCTGGTCCAAAGCGCCCTGGAGTTCACCGAGACGCCCGTCCGGGACGTATTCACGTCCTGGGACCAGGTGACGGTGCTGCGCAGCGACATGTCCCCCAAGACCATCGTGGGGCTCATCGAAATGAGCCCCCATTCCCGCCTGCCCGTGGTGGACCGGGACGGGAACGTGGTGGGCATGCTCCAGATCCGAAAATACCTGAAGTCCTACATCCAGCGCCAGGGCCACGTGTCCCTGAGCCGGGTCATGGACAAGCCCACCTTCGTCACCGTCGGCATACCCATCGACGAACTGCTGGACACCCTTTCCAGCCAGCGGGTCCATGCCGCCATCGTCCGGGACCAGGACGAAAAGCCCCTGGGCATCGTCACCGTGGAGGATATTCTGGAGGAGCTGGTGGGTGAGATCTACGACGAGGACGACAAGGCCCCGGCGGGAGGTGACGACCTATGATCGTGAACCTTCTGCTCATCTTGATTTGCATCGTTTTTTCCGCTTTCTTCTCCGGTTCCGAGATCGCCTATTCCGCGGCCCAGGAGCTGCGCTTGGAGCACGCCGCCGAGA
>CAMHDC010000162.1 GCA_946183765.1 uncultured Clostridia bacterium
GCCACAGGCGCCGCGGGGACGATCACCGGCTCCGCCGGCGCGATCACGGGCTCGGCGGGCGCCGCGGGCTCCTCCGCCGCAGGCTCCGCAGGGATTTCCGTCCTCAGAGGCGCTTCCTCCGGCAGGGGCTTGCCGCACTCGCCGCAGAACTTGGCGTCGTCATTGAGCTCGCTGCCGCAAAAGGGACACAGCTTCATGGCCGGGCTCCTTACTTGATGATGACGGGCAGCTTCTCGATGAAGGGCAGGGGCTTGCCGCTGCCTTTGAGGGCCCGGACGATGCCCATGATCTCAAACACGAACAGCACGATGAGCGCGATGCCGCCCAGGATGGGGATGATGACGGTGAAGGCCAGGATGCCGGAAGCCAGGGAGCAGAGCATGGACCCGATGAAGATCCACAGAGCCTGGTTCACGTGGTGCATGGCGAAGGCGCTGTTCCGGCAGCCCAGCATGGGCAGGACGCCCATGGAGAGATAGCCCAGCATGGCCAGCATCTTGTTGTCGGCCACGTCCTGGGGATCGAACTGGGGCTCCGCGTCGTTCACCACGACCACGGTCTCCTTGCCGCAGGTGGGGCAGAAACGAACGTCATCGGCGATCTCAGCGCCGCAATGAGGACAATACTTCATAGTGTAAATAACCTCCTTTAGATTCTGCGTACAGTATACAACAGTTTATTGTGGAAAACCAGCGGTTTTTGTGAAATTATTGCCGCAGCGGCGCGCCGTTTTCGGCAAGGACGCGGATGATGGTCTCGAAGGCCTTCTTGATCTCCTCGTCGGTGAGGGTGTGATCCTCCGCCCTAAGATTGAAGGTGATGGCCAGGCTCTTTTTGCCCAGGCCCACCGCCGGCCCCCGGAACACGTCGAACAGCCGTCCCTTCTCCACGATCAGGTCCACCGGCGCGTTTTCGATGATCTCGATCCAGTGGGCGCTCTCGCTGTCCTCCGGCACCACGATGGCCAGGTCCCGGCTCACCACGGGGAACCGGGGCAAGGGCTGGAAGGCCGGGGTATCCACGGACAGGCCCAGGATCTCCCGGAAGGAAAGCTCCGCCATGTAGATGGGTCCGGGCACGTCCCAGGCCGAGAGCACGTCGGGGTGTACCTGGCCCAGCTCGCCCAGCTTCTTTCCGTCCACCAGCACGTCCGCCCGGCGGCCCGGCTGGAAGCAGGCGATGTCGTTCTTCACGTACCGGGCGCCCTTCACACCGAAGCGGTCCAGCACCGTCTCGATGACGCCCTTGAGGGTGTAGAAGCTCTCCTGCTCGCCGAAGAACACGAGGCCGATCCGCTTCTCCTCCCGGGGGAGCAGGTCGCCGCCCAGATCGAAGTGGACGTTGCCCACCTCCATGAACCGGCCGTAGCCGGTCTTGCGGCGGATGTTCCTGGCGGCGGAGTCCAGCATCCCCATGTACAGGGTGGTCCGCATGAGGCTCTGGTCCTCGCCGAAGGGGTTCAGGAGCTTTACGGCGTTGTTGCGCTCGTCGCCCGCGGCGAAGGACAGGGCCTTCAGGGCGGCGGGGCCGGTGAAGTTGTAGTTGTACATCTCCAAACACCCGCAGGCCACCAGCACGTCCTTCACCTTGTCCTCGGCCTGGAACTCCCGGGCGAGGCACCCCTGGAAGGTGTCGCCGTTCATGAGCACGGCGGGGATGTTGTCGAAGCCGTAGATCCGGCCCACCTCCTCGGCGATGTCCGCGTCCGCTTCGATGCCGCTTTCGATATCCGTGCGGAAGTGGGGGATAATTACGTGCAAATCGTTGCCCTTGGCCGTGGCGGGGACCTCGATGGTGGCCAAAAGCTCCGCCATCTTCTCCCCGGACAGGTTCGTGTTGAGGATCCGGTTCACGTGGCTCACGTCCACGTCGATCTCCCGATCCTTGAGATCCGCGGCGCACACGTCCACGGTGCCGCCCACGATCTTCCCGGCGTGAAGCTCGCTCACGAGCTCGATGCACCGCTCCAAGGCGAGCTGTGCGTTCACCGGCTCCACGCCCTTGATGAACCGGGCCGCGGCGTCGGTCATGTGCTTCAGCTTCCGGGCGGTATGGCGGATGTTGCTGGCCTTGAAGGCGGCGGACTCGAAGAACACGGCCTTGGTGTTCTCCGTGATCTCGCTGTTCAAGCCGCCCATGACGCCGGCCACGCCTACGCCGCCCTGGGGATCGCTGATGAGGAGCATGTCCTTGTCCATGACCCGCTCCTTCTTGTCCAACGTCACCACCTTCTCACCCTCCTCAGCGTTCCGGACGATGATGTGCCCGTCCCGGATGCAGGCAAGGTCGAAGGCGTGGGTGGGATGGCCGTACTCCACCAGCACGTAGTTGGTGATGTCCACGATGTTGCTGATGGGCCGCATGCCCATCTCCTTGAGCCGCCGCTGCATCCAGGCGGGGGAGGGGCCGATCTTAAGGTCCGTGGCCGCCCGGCCCGTATACCGGGGGCACAGATCCCCGTTCTCCACGGTGACCTTCACGAGGTCGTTCACGTCCCCTTCGCCCTCGATGTGGGGGATCACGGGGGTCTTCATCCTCTGACCGAGGGCCGCCGCCGCCTCCCGCACGAGACCGATGACGCTGTTGCAGTCGGGCCGGTTGGGGAGCACGGAGAAGTCGAAGATCACGTCGTCCCGGTCGATGGCCTTCTCGATGGGGATGCCCAGGGGGGTGTCCTCCCGCAGGATCAAAATGCCGTCCGCCTCGGCGCCCGGGTATTCCACGTCGGAGAGGTTGAACTCCTGGCCGGAGCAGAACATGCCCTGGCTCTCCACGCCCCGGATGCTGGCGACGGTGAACTCGTGGTTGCCGATCTTCGCCCCGGCGTAGGCCACCGGCACGATGGCGCCCACGAACACGTTCTTGGCGTTGGTCAAAATCTGGGCCGTCTTGCTGCCCAGGTCCACCTGGCAGACGGTGAGCTTATCGGCGTTGGGGTGCTTCTCCATGGACAAAATCTTGCCGGTGATGACGCCGGACACGTCCTTGAGTTCCTTCTCTACGCCCTCCAGCTCGAAGCCGCGCCACATCATGCGCTCGATGAATTCCTCATCGGTCACGTTGAAATCCACATAGTCCTGCAGCCAGGATTTAGGAAGTCTCATACTCGTCGTCCTCCTTTTCTTAGAACTGGGTCAGGAAGCGGGCGTCGTTCTCGTATTCGTAGCGAATGTCCGAGATGCCGTACTTCAAGCTGGTCACCCGATCCACGCCCACGCCGAAGGCGAAGGCGGACCACTCCTTGGGATCGAGGCCGCAGTTCTCCAGCTCGTGGGGGTTGGTCATGCCGCAGCCCAAGATCTCGATCCAGCCCGTGCCCTTGCACACCCGGCAGCCCTTGCCGCCGCAGATGGTGCAGCTCATGTCCAGCTCCGCCGAAGGCTCCGTGAAGGGGAAGTAGGAGGGACGCAGCCGGGTCTTCACGTTCTCGCCGAAGACCGCGCGGATGAAGGTGTCCAGGGTGCCCTTCAGGTTGGCCAGGTTCAGGTTCCTGTCCACCACGAAGCCCTCGATCTGCATGAACACGGGGCTGTGGGAGGCGTCCACCTCGTCCACCCGGAACACCCGGCCGGGCATGAGGAACCGGAAGGGGGGCTTGAAGGTCTGGAGGGCCCTAATCTCGCAGGGGGAGGTGTGGGTCCGAAGCAGCACCTTGTCGTTGATGTAGAAGGTATCCTGCATGTCCCGGGCGGGGTGATCGAGGGGCAGGTTCAGCAACGTGAAGTTGTTGTCGTCCAGCTCGATCTCCGGCCCGTCGAACACCTGGAAGCCCATGCCGATGAGGGCGTCCCGGATGGTCCGGTAGGTCTGGGTCATGGGGTGCAGATGGCCCATGGCCACGGGGTTCACCCCCGCCTCGGTCACGTCCAAAGCCTCCTGCTGGAACCGCAGCTCCTGGGCCTTCTTCCTGAATTCGGCCCGGCGCGCCTCCATGGCTGCCTCCAGCTCCTGCTTGAGCTTGTTCACGCTGGCGCCCAGCTGGGCCCGCTCCTCCTTGCTGAGCTTGCCCATGGT
>CAMHDC010000163.1 GCA_946183765.1 uncultured Clostridia bacterium
GAGATGTTCAAGCATGTGCTGTTGTTCAAGTTCATCGACCCGGAGGTGTGCGCGCCTGTGGTGGGGCAGAAGCTGTTGGCCCTGAAGGAGACCGTGCCGGAGATCGTGGAGATCGAGTACGGGCTGGACGAATTGCACAAGGGCCGGAGCTATGACGCGGCCCTGATCGTCACCTTCAAGGACAAGGAGGGGTATCTCGCTTACGACAAGGCCCCCAGCCACAACGAGGCCCGGGTGTACATCCATCAGCACGTGCTGGAATCCCACACTGTCGATTACGAGTATTAAGATGTTCAAAGTCGTTTCCCCTTTCACGCCCCAGGGCGACCAGCCCGAGGCCATAGAGAAGCTCAGCGAAGGCGTCCTCAGGGGCGACAAGCTCCAGGTCCTTTTGGGCGTCACCGGCTCCGGCAAGACCTACACCATGGCCAAGGTCATAGAAAAGGTCCAGAAGCCCACGCTGGTGCTGGCCCACAACAAGACCCTGGCCGCCCAGCTTTGCTCCGAGCTCAAGGGGTTCTTCCCCGATTCGGCGGTGGAGTATTTCGTTTCCTATTATGATTACTACCAGCCGGAGGCCTATATCGCCTCCAGCGACACCTATATCGAGAAGACCACCGCCGTCAACGAGGAGATCGACCGGCTCCGCCACTCCGCCACCTGCGCCCTGAACGAGCGATCGGACGTGATCATCGTGGCGTCGGTGAGCTGCATCTATGCGCTCGGCGATCCGGAGGAGTATCTGCACCTGTCCCTCTCCCTCCGCCCCGGCATGGAGGTGAGCCGGGAGGAGGTCATGCGAAAGCTGGTGGACATCCAGTTCCAGCGGAACGATCTCGATTTCCAGCGGGGCACCTTCCGGGTTCGGGGCGACATCCTGGACATCTTCCCCATGGGGAACGAGGGCCGCGCCATCCGCGTCAGCTTCTTCGGGGACGAGATCGAGAAGATCACCGAGATCAACACCCTCACCGGCGAGGTGCTGAGCCACCAGGACCACGCCGTCGTCTTCCCCGCCTCCCACTACGCCACGGGCCAGCAAAAGCTCATGGCGGCCATGGGCGAGATCGAACGGGACATGGAGCTCCAGCGGGACCGGTTCCTGGACGAGAACAAGCCCCTGGAGGCGGAGCGCATCGAGCAGCGGGTCCGCCACGATATGGAGATGATGCAGGAGATCGGCTACTGCAGCGGCATCGAGAACTACTCCCGCTACTTCGACGGCCGTCAGCCCGGGGAGGCGCCCTATACCCTGGTGGACTACTTTCCCAAGGATTTCCTGCTGATCGTCGACGAGAGCCACGTGACCATCCCCCAGATCGGCGCCATGTACCGGGGGGATCGGATGCGCAAGGAGGAGCTGGTGAAATACGGCTTCCGCCTCCCCTCCGCCTTCGACAACCGGCCGTTGCGATTCGAGGAGTTTCTCGAGCGCATCCCCCAGATGCTGTGCGTATCAGCCACCCCCGGCCAGTGGGAGCTTTCCCGCTGCACCCAGGTGGCGGAGCAGATCATCCGGCCCACGGGCCTGGTGGACCCGGAGATATTCCTTCGGCCCATCCAGGGGCAGATCGACGACATTCTCTCCGAGGTGCGGCTCACGGCGAAGAAGGGCTACCGGACCCTCATCACCACCCTGACCAAGCGCATGGCGGAGGACCTCACCGAATACCTGGACGGCATGGGCGTCCGGGTCCGGTACATGCACAGCGACATCGACACCCTGGATAGGATGGAGATCATCCGGGATCTCAGGCTGGGGGAATTCGACGTGCTGGTGGGCATCAACCTGCTGCGGGAGGGTTTGGACCTGCCTGAGGTGGGCCTGGTGGCCATATTGGACGCAGACAAGGAGGGGTTCCTCCGGTCCGAGACCTCCCTCATCCAGACCATCGGCCGGGCCGCCCGGAACGCGGAGGCCCGGGTGCTCCTCTACGCCGACGAGATCACGCCCTCGATGCAGCGGGCCATGGACGAGACCGAGCGCCGCCGCACGAAGCAGATGGCCTACAACAAGGAGCATAACATCACGCCCCGGACCATCCGCAAGGAGGTTTCCGCCCTTCTCGGCATCAGCCACAAGGCGGAGACGGGCGAAGCCGCCTATTCGGAGCAGGAGAAGGCAGCCCGCATCGAGATCCTCAAGGAGCAGATGCAGCAGGCGGCCCGGGAGCTGGAATTCGAGGAGGCGGCCAAGCTCCGGGACGAGATCAAGAAGCTCATGGGCGAGGCCGTCACCGCCTCCAAGGCCGTCCGGCCCGGCATGGTGGGGTCCGCCAAGAAAAGCCGGGGCCGGTCCAGAAAGTAACCCCCGCCCCCTTGATTATTTCTTTTCGAATAGATATAATAGCAGTTAGGGCAAAAGCCCATAACGTAAGAAAAAGGAGAAGAAACATGAAGAAAGTTCTTGCACTTGTGTTGGCTCTCATCATGGTGCTGGCCATCGTCGCCTGCGGACAGAAGCCCGCGGAGACCGAAAAGCCCGCCGAGACCAAGACTGAGGAGAAGAAGGATTACTCCGGCTATACCATCCGGATCTATTCCAACTCCAACTCCGCCGAGCGTGTGACCTGGCTGGTCGAGAAGGCCAAGGAAGCCGGCTTCACCATCAGCTTGGACACCAACGAAGTCTATTCCGGCGACACCGCCGCCATCCAGGCCGCCAACGAGAACAAAGACGGCGATTTGATCTTCGGTCTGAACGAGACCCGCTGGGGCCAGCTGGTCAACGGTCAGTATGAGAACTTGAAGATCATGGACTGGACGCCTGCCTGGGCTGAGGAA
This sequence comes from uncultured Clostridia bacterium, assembly GCA_946183765.1. Lineage (GTDB taxonomy): Bacteria > Bacillota > Clostridia > Christensenellales > CAG-138 > RUG472. The sequence continues at coordinate 2,785 of CAMHDC010000163.1, forward strand.
GTCGGCGCTTTCAAGTATGACGGCAAAGCCTACGGCATTGTCATCCAGAACGTCCTGATGCTCTATCGGAACGACGAGCTGGGCACCAACGGCCAGGAGCTCCATTTCGACCACTGGGCCGACGTGATGGACAGCGGCTACACCTGGTACCGTCAGAACAAGGTCGGCGGCACCACCAACGCCAACATCAACTCCGCCATGCTCTATCCCTTCACTGATCCCACCTCTCCCGCCGGCGGCATCTCCGTGGACGGCTGGAAGAAGCTGTGGAAGTTCTGCGCCGAGGGCAAGTTCGGCGGCGACGACTGGAAGTACGGCTTCGATCCCTTGAACCGGGGCGACGTGGCCGTTACCGAGTTCTACTCCTCCTCCCTGTACGGCTCCATCGATACCGCGACCGGCGATCATCCTCTGAAGGGCACCATGAATCCTGAGAACTGGGCTCTGGTGGACATCAAGGACGGCACCTACTACATCGCCGAGTACCTCGGCATCCTCGACAAGGCCGACCGTACCGCCGAGCAGACCGAGGCTGTGAAGGCCTTCGCCGAGTGGTTCGGTTCCTCCAAGGTCCAGGCTGCCTGGGGCGAAGAGTTCGACTCCTTCCCCTGCAACACCGTGGCCGCCGCTGAGCTCTATCCCAACGGCATTCCCGCCATCTACCAGATCCCCAACTTTGCGCTGAACAAGGTGGAGGGCACGGAGATGACTTACGCCGAGTATGTGGCCGCCCACAGCGCTGAGTGGACCAACATCATGACCAACCTGGGCTTCTACTGGAAGGATGCCAACGCCGCACCCGCCGAGCCCGCTTGGGACACCCTGGACTGGGCCACGCTGACCCAGAAGAAGGCTGAGTAAACCAAATAAGACCATTCGGATATGGCGAGTCGACACCGGCTCGCCATATCCCTTTTCAAAACGCACCAAAGAGGAAGGGGAACAGGGACCATGATCAAGCTCAATGACATCGTTGTTAAATTCGGCGACTTTACCGCCCTGCATGACATCAACGTCCACGTGAAAGAGGGCGAATTCTTTACCTTTTTGGGACCGTCCGGCTGCGGCAAGACCACCACGCTGCGGACCATCACAGGCTTTATCGAGCCTGTTTCCGGCAGCGTGTTCGTCAAGGGACGGGACATCACCCATGTGCCCATCGAGGACCGCAACATCGGCATCGTGTTCCAGAGCTA
>CAMHDC010000164.1 GCA_946183765.1 uncultured Clostridia bacterium
CCATTTGAGGTATCCCGGTAAGGTCCCGGTTCAAACACCGGCACAGGTCCAGCTCACTGGTCACGTTGGGCAGGGTGGAGAGGTCCACGAGGCCGCCGTCGTAGATCATCAGCTGGCGGATGGACTTGTCCTGAAGATACGGGGCCGCCGCGGCGTAGTTCCCGCCGGTGTTCACATGCAGATATCCGTAGGTATTGACGGCGGAAAGACCGGAGTAGTCCGCCCCCCGTTCGATACAGAAGCCAAGGTTCACGCCGGTCTTGATCTTCAGCTCCTGCAAAAAGCCCAGATCGCGGATGCCCACGCCGTAGAGCCCGATGCTTCGGAGCTTGGGGAGCCTGCCCAGCACGCTCACGTCGGTGAGATATTCCATCCATCCATTGTCGCCGCCGATATGCACGTCGTTCAGACTGACGCATCCTTCCACAGCGGAGATGTCCTTCAGACGGAAGCAGTTGTCGATACTCAGCCCCTTCAGGGCCGACATGCCCTGGAGCCCCTCCAGACCGGCGAGCTGTGCGCAGTTTGTGATGTTCAGGTATTCCAGGGTCGTCATGCCCTGGAGCCCAGCCAGATCGGTGAGCCGATTCAGATTATCCAGCCGCAGCTCCAACAGCTTCAGCCCATCTAAAAAGCTCAGGTCCGTCACGCGGGCGTTGCCCAGGAACAGGGTCTTGAGCCGGCTGCAGCTTTGCAGCCCGCCAAGATCGTCCACCGAGCCGTCGAGGTGCAGCGCCTCCAGCTTCGGGGGGTGGAAGCCGGACATATCCGCGTTCGCGGGTTCGCCCCAGGGAGAGACGCTGACGTGGCTCAGCTCGGCGCAGTCGCTGAGGGGAGAGAAGTCCGTCACCGTGCGCCCGTGGTACTCAAAGCTCCTGACGCCGGAGCCCCGCAGCCCCTCCAGGTCCGGGAACTCGCAGTTGACGACGGTGACCCGCCGCAGCTCCCGAAGGGCGGACAGATCCGGCAGCTCTCCCTTCACGTTCACGAAGGTGAGATACATGAGGTTCGGCAGATAGCCGAGATAGCTCACGTCCCCCAGCTCGCTCAGGGGGATCTGCCTGCCGTCCTCGGTGCTGTAGAAGGTGGGGCCGCCGTCGTCCCAAACGTCATAGGCCACCTCGCTGTAGCCCCGCGCGTTGTCCGGCCTAGCGCCGCTCATATAGTAGCCGTCGAACATCTGATAGTATTTGAACTCGTCCCCCACGTACACCACCTCGGCGACCAGCGACAGGTCCGTCTCGATGCCGTCAACATGGGGCGGCTTCGTAGGCACAGGTGTGGCGGGGACCTCCGTGGCGGGCGGCGGCGGGGGTGGGGCGGGACGCTGCCAAAACAGAAAGATGCCGACCGCCAGGAGCAGCAGGGCGGCCGCCAAAGACAGGATCAGCGGCAGCGGCTTCGTCTCCGGGACAGCCTCTTTGATCCGCAGAGAGAGCTCCTCCGTGGCGTACCGCTGTGCGAAGATGGCGTGCCGGGCCATGAGGGCGTTCTGCAGCTCCTCCGGAGGCGCGGACCCGTCCAGGTTCACGGGGATCACCAGCTCCCGGCCGGCGTTGAGCCGGAAAAACTCGTCCGCCTCCGGGGAGTCCGCCGTCAGCGCCTGAGAAAGAAACAGCAGCAGCACGTCCCGCTTGGACGCGGCGGCCTTTCTGCTGCGCACGGACACGCCCTTCTTCTGCAGGGCGTCCAGGATGGGCAGTACCTTGCTTTCGTTCGCTGGGGCGAACAGGGGGTAGATGACTCGCTTCATCGTTCTTTCCTTTCTTGATCCGCAATATGGAAAAATGTTCAGGGCACCAGTATCACCGTGAAAGCGGATCCCTCCGGCCAAAGGAGGGGCAGCATGTCCGCGCTGACGGTGACGGTCTTCAGCGACGGCAGATCAACCAGGGGAGAGAGGTCCCGTACCCCGCTGTGCTCCAGATGGAGCGTCTCCAGCCTAGGCAGGTCCGCCAGCCCCGTCAGGCTGATCAGCGCCCGGTCGCCGGACAGGTACAGCTCGTTCAGCATCACGAGGCCGTTCAGGGCTTTGACGTCGGACAGGGGCTGATACGCCAGCGCCAGCTTTTCGAGATAGGCCATCCTCCCGATGACGGACAGATCCTTCACCTTGCCCTCCGTCACCTTGCTGCCGTAAACCAGGCAATCCCCTTCGTGGGTGAAGGTCGTGTGCCCGATGTCCGCTGCGAACATGTGGCCGACGATGGACAGCTCCGTCACCGCCGCCAGCTCGTTCAGCTTCACCGCCTTGTCCTTGTCGGTGCCCAGGATGGCCCGAACGGCCTTCTCCTGCTCGTCGTCGGGGAAGATCACATCGTCCATGCCGGGCGGGAAGGAAGGCGTGGGCGCCGGCGTCGGGGTGGCCTCGGGCGCAGCCGTGGGGCTGGGCGTGGGCGAGGCCGTGGGCAGGGACGTGGGCGCGGGAGCTGCGCCCGCGATCCAGGTGTCGAACCAGCCGGCGTAGACCCCGTAGGCCCCAGCCAGGGTCAGCCCGAACAGCAGGATAGAGAGCAACAACCCGAATAGGCCCCGAGGCAGCTTTTCCCACCATCTGAGATAGAAGGAGCGCTTGAGCTTTTTGTGGCCCATGACCGTGTCCGCCCGTTCCCGGGCTCCGCCGGGCGTGGGGAGGGGGAGACAGTCCTTCAGCAGCGCTTCCCATTCGCTTCCCGGGTCGGGCCGGGCGTCGTCCAGGGCAAAGTACAGCACGGGCTTTTTCAGCGCCGCGGCGGTCTCGATCTCCGAGCGGCAGTTGTTGGAGGCGAGCGCCGTCTTCGACAGGAAAAACAGGACCATGGCCGAGCAGCGCATGTGGGTCTCGATGTTCTTGGGCCAGTCGTTGCCCGCCGGGATGCCCTCGTCATACCAGAGGCGGACCTTCCGCTGATGGAGCAGGGTGATGGTCTCCAAAACCTCCCGGGAATTCTGATGGGAATAGCTGATGAACAGATAGGGCCGCCTGCCCTCGTAGGGGGTGAAAAACTCGCTCACTGCCCGTCACCTCCCGTCACGATCAGCGTGTAGCTGTCGTAGAGCGCCGGGTGCTCCGGCGCGGCCTGGGCCGCCTCCTGGGACAGGCGCAGCGTGGCGAGGCGGGGGAGGAGGGATAGTTCGCTCACATCCTCGGGCAATTGGGAAAGATACAGGGTATCCAGCGCCGCCGCCGATTCTTCGGTGATGGGGCCGCCGCCGATGGCCGCCCGGACCGCATCCCGCAGGATCGGATCTTCGATAGCCAGCGTATCCTCCGGCAGGATCCCTGCCTGGGCCTGGGGCACGGGGGGATAAAGATACAGGTATGTTCCGACGCCCGCGGCCAGCAGCAGAGCCAGCACGATCAAAAGAATGCTGATCCGCCGAAACCACAGCCGATCGTTGATCGGCAGCGGGTCGCCCAGATAGGTTTGGGAGAAGTTCGGATTATGGAAGATGGCGTCGACGAGGTCCGAAGCGCCGGGCCCCGGCGCCACGGAGGCGAATTTCCCCGTAAGCCCCAGGGAGAGGCCGCTGTCCCCGCCGTCCGTGTTCAGCACCAGGATGGGCCGATGGGCGTTCTGGCAGGCCAGCAGATAGTTCTTCAGCTCCGTGTCCTGCCGCGCGTTGTCCGTGAGATACAGCACCGTGAGCCCGGCCTCCAGCATGCGCCTGCGGCGAGCGGTCTCGCTGGCCCTGTCCGGGGCATAGCCCACGCAGTACCACACCCGGCAGCCTCTGAGCAGCAGACGCCGCAGCAGGGGACGGACCTTTCGCTCGTCCCGATCGGAGAAGCACAGGTGGATATACGGCTCCGTACCCTCGTATGGCGGATAATAGGTTTCGGTTTTGCTGGCCATAGGCCGCCCTTCCCTTGACAGAGAGCATACTCCCCTCAAGATATACTTTAACAAATATAGTATATCTTTTTTTCTTCCCCATGGCAAGCAAAAAACGACGGGATCCGCCGCCGCTGCGCCCCTTCCTCCGGCCTCGTTTCCCTC
>CAMHDC010000165.1 GCA_946183765.1 uncultured Clostridia bacterium
CCATCTTGGCAGCCTGCTTCGCATTTATGCCTTGCGCGCCGCCATGAATCTGATATAATAAAATATTACAAGATGCCGAGGAGGAATTCTATGGACCCCGTATACGTCTTCGGACACAAAAACCCGGACACCGACTCCATCGTGGCCGCCATCGCCTACGCGAGCCTGCACAACGCCCTGGGGGACAGGCAGTACGTGGCCTGCCGCCTGGGGGTGCTGAGCGACGAGACCAGCCGCATCCTGCAGCGGTTCGGCTTCGAATCGCCCATGCGCCTCCACGACGTGCGCACCCAGGTGAAGGACCTGGCGTTCGATCGGCCGCCCATCCTGTCCGACGCGGTGACGGTCCACCGGGCCTGGGAGCTCATGGGCGACAGCGAGCTTCCCACGGCGTCCCTTCCCATCGCCAACGAGGAGGGGAAGCTCTTCGGCATGCTCACCTCCGGGGACATCGCCCAGTACGACCTTCGGTTCGTGGAGGAGACGCTGCTCAGCGACGTGCCGTTGTTCAACCTTCTCTCCTGCCTGGACGGGCAGATCTGGGGCGACTACGGGAACGTGACCGGCCTCTCCGGCGAGATGTGCGTGGCCGTGCCTGGCTTCGTCCAGACCTTCCCGGAGCACAGCATCGTGATCACCGGCCGGGACAGCGCCGTTTTGCAGGCCGCCTATCGGGCGAAAGCCGCCGCCGTCATCGTCTGCGGGGGCCAGCTCCAGCCGGAGGACATGGCCGATCGGGGCGACACCGTCGTCATCACCACCCCCTACGATCCCTACCGGGCCGCCCGGCTCATGATCCAGTCCATCCCCGTGTCCCGGATCGCCCGGACCAGCGACCTCACCGTATTCCACGAGGAGGATTACCTGGACACCGTTCGGGAGGCCACCTTGAAGAGCCGCTATCGGAGCTACCCGGTCCTGGACAGCCAGGAGCGGGTGGTGGGCACCCTGTCCCGGTATCATCTGCTCCGGCCCAACCGGAAGAAGGTGGTCCTGGTGGACCACAGCGAGACCGCCCAGAGCGTGGACGGGCTGAACGAGGCCCAGATCATGGCCATCATCGACCATCACCGCCTGGCGGACGTGGAGACCGTGGACCCCATCTACGTGCGCACCGAGGCCGTGGGCGCCAGCACCACCATCATCGCCACCATGTTCCAGGAGCGGGGCATCATGCCCGGGCAGAAGCTGGCGGGGCTCATGGCGGCGGGCATCCTCTCCGACACCATCCTCTTCCAGTCCCCCACCTGCACGGAGCGGGATCGGATCATGGCCGAGCGCATGGCGCGGCTCGCGGGCCTGTCCCTGACAGAGCTGGGCCAGGACATCTTCTCCTCCACCCTCCCCGCCGACGCGGACGTGAAGGAGCTGCTGTTCAGCGATTTCAAGCAGTTCCAGATCGCGGGCCACTCCCTGGGCATCGGCCAGTTCACCAGCACCAACTGCGAGCAGCTGATCCCCCGCCACGGCGAGGTCGTCGCCATCATGGAGGAGGAGCGGGCGAAACACAACTACGACATGCTCCTCTTCATGCTCACGGACGTGTTGAAAAAGAGCACCCGCCTGCTGGCCGTGGGCGACCTCAACGAGCTGGGGCAGGTGTTCAACGTGAAGTTCAAGGACAACGCGGCCATGCTCCCCGGGGTCATGAGCCGGAAGAAGCAGATCGTGCCCACCCTGTCCCTCATTTGGGGCTGAGACAGTCAAACCAAGGGAGGTTCCCATGCAGATTTTCATCGACAACGTACCTGTGGAAGCCCAGCCGGGCGAAAGCCTGCTCACCATCGTGCGGCGGGCGGGCCTCGATTCCCAGGATTTGAACAAGCGCCCCCTGGCCGCGGATTTGGGCGGCGAGGTGTTCACCCTCAATTACGTTCCCTGCCGGGAGCAGGATAAGCTCTCCGAGGCGGTAGGTTTCCGGGAGCGCCGGGGCATCCGCCGCAGTAAGGGGAAGATCGACCTCATTCGCTACGGGGAGAACCGGGGCCAGCGGGTCTACGACAGGACGCTCCTGTTCGTCTTTTTGCTGGCCGTGCGGGAGCTGTTCCCCGCCGCCCGCGTGAAGGTCAACTACGCCATCGGCGCGGGCCTCTACATCACCATGCAGAAGGATGCGCCGCTGACGAAGACCGAGGTGGACGCCCTTCGGCGCAAGTGCCGGGAGATCGTGGCTGCGGACTACGTGCTGGAGCGCAAGCGCCTGGACATTGACGAGGCCATCGCCTTCTTCGAGAAGGACGGGCAGACCGACAAGGTGCGGCTGCTCAACTACCGGCAGTTCACCTTCTTCGACATCTATCGCCACGAGGACTACGTGGACTACTTCTACGGCGAGATGTGCCCCTCCACGGGCTACGCCAGCGTCATGAACCTGCAGTACGAGGCCCCGGGTCTGTTCCTGCTTCGGCCCTCGGCGAAGGACGTGAACAAGCCCTCCACCTACGTGAAGTCCCCCCGGTTCGCCGCCGTGTTCGCCGAGAGCGACCGGTGGGCGGGCCTCATGCACTGCTCCTCGGTGGCGGATCTGAACGACATGGTCATGAACGGCAGCGTTCGGGAGCTCATTCGGGTGAACGAAGCTCTCCATGAGAAGCGGTTCGCGGAGATCGCCTCCGAGATCGTCAGCCGGGGCGCCCGGGCCATCCTCATCGCGGGCCCCTCCTCCTCCGGCAAGACCACCAGCGCCAACCGGCTCTGCACCCAGCTTAGGGTGCTGGGCAAGACGCCCCTGCTCTTCTCTTTGGACGACTACTATAAGGACCGGAGCCTGGTGGAGCCGGAGCCCGACGGCACCTTCGACTACGAGCATATCAAGATGATCGACGTGGCGCGGTTCAACGAGGATCTCTCCGCCCTGCTGCGGGGCGAAAGCGTGGAGCCGCCCGCCTTCGACTTCGCCACGGGCCGGAGCCTGCCCGGCGGCCGGACCATCCGCCTCACCGAGGACACGCCCATGATCATCGAGGGCCTCCACGCCCTGAACCCCCAGCTCCTCACCCCGGAGATCGACCCCAAGGACGTGTTCAAGCTCTACGTGTCCGCCCTGACCACCCTGAACCTGGACGACCACAACCGCATCCCCACCTCGGACGTGCGGCTCCTCCGGCGGCTGGTCCGGGACTACCTCACCCGGGGCGCCACCGTGGAAAGGACCCTCACCATGTGGGACAGCGTCCAGCGGGGGGAGCATCGGTGGATCTTCCCCTATCAGGAGGGAGCCGACGCCATCTTCAACACCGCCCTGGTCTACGAGCTGGCCGTGCTCAAGCGCCACATCTTCCCCCTCTTACAGTCCGCGGACCCCACCAGCCCCTGCTACGACCAGGTCCGCAACATCGTCAAGTTCCTGAACTACGTCCAGGACGCTTCGGTGGAGGACGAGATACCGCCCACCAGCATCCTTAGGGAGTTCATCGGCGGCAACACCTTCTATCTCAAGCCGGAGGCGGAGAACTATGCGTAAGACCGTATCCGTCACCCTCCTCGCTTTGGGCTTCTTGCTGCTGCTGTTTTGCGTCGCCTTCACCGTGGTCCAGCTCACCGCCGCCGAGACCGCCTGGTTCGAGCAGGAGTTCACCGAGCTCGCCCTGGCCGACGAGATGGGCATGACGTTGGGGGATCTGGGCGCGTCGGTTCGGACGCTGGTGAGCTACATGAACGGGCAGACCCAGACCATCGACCTGCTGGTCACCGTGAACGGGCAGCAGGTCCGCATGTTCGACCTGGATATCGAGATCGTTCACATGCGGGAGGTCCGGGACCTGTGGCAGTGGTTCGTGGGCGCCCGGAACGTGGGCCTGCTCCTCGCCGCGGTGCTGATCCTGCTGGGCGTGGTCCTGGACGGGAAGGACGCCCTCCGGAACGTCTGCGTGGGCTATTTCTGGGCCCTGGGCGTCTTTTTGGTGCTGGCGGCCTTCGTCGGCACCTGGGCCGCCATCAACTTCGACAG
>CAMHDC010000166.1 GCA_946183765.1 uncultured Clostridia bacterium
ATGATCTTCCGGCCCGCCGCGTTCCCGGTGAGGTTGGCGCTCTCCCCGTTTTCCTGGGCGGCGGAGGTGGCGGTGGACACCTTCCCGGCGGCCTTGGCCTCTCCGTAGTCGGCTTCGTCCGCCATGGCCGCGGGGGCCTCCATATTGTAGGCGGCGGTCTCCTGCTCGGTGTAATAATAATCGCTCCGGGCGCTGCTGGCGGACTTGCTGGCGCAGCCCACGAGCATAAACGTCAGGCAAAGGGCCATCAGGATGGCGATCCATGCTTTGTTGCGCTTCATTTTTCTATTCCTCCCTTTGTGGTTTCACCTTCAATACCGCGCACACGGCCCTAAGGTTGCAGCCGCCGTTACATTTTTTCCGACAGCACCGGCCGCACGGCGATCACGTCGTCGTCCAGGAGCACCGTCACCGCCATGGTTCCCTTGCTGAACCGGTCCTCCAGCCGAAGCTGCTCCGTGTTCAGAGGCGTCTCAGGGCTCCGCCGCTGGACGATGACGATGTCGTAGGGCGCTTTCACCGGCCGGGCCCACACGAGCCGGGTGCCGTTCGATCCCCGCTTGTTGAAGTCGAAGGTCTTGAGGCCCTTGCCGCCCCGGCCCTGGGGCTCATATTCAAATAGGAAGGACCGCTTGGAGAACCCCCGGTCCGTCATGAGGGCCAGCTCGCCCTCGTCGTCGGTCTGGCCGGCGAAGACGACCCTGTCCCCGTCCTCCAGCTTGATGCCCCGCACGCCCGAGGACACCCGGCCCATGGAGGGCACCTCCTCGGCGGCGAAGCGGATGGACATGCCCTTTTCCGTCACCAGCAGCAGGGAGAGGCCGTTGGCCTTCTCCACGGCGATCAGCTCATCCTTGTCCTTCAGATTCAGGGCGGCGGTGCGCTTGGCGCGGACGGCGTACTCGGCGCAGGGGGTCCGCTTCACGGCCCCGCCCGCGGTGCAGAAGAGGTAATCCCCCTCGGCGTCCTCCGGGAACACGGCCACGATCTGCTCGTTCTTTTCAAAGGCCAACAGGGAGGTGAGGCTCACCGCCCGGGCCGTGGGCCGGGTCTCGGGGATGTCGCCGACGCTGATGGTCAGCATGTCCCCCCGGTCCGTGAACAGCCGGAGCTTTTTGTCGCCCATGAGCTTCACCACCTGCCAGGGCTTGTCGGCGCTGATCTCCCCCAGGGTGAAGAGCCGGGACGGCCACTTGCGCACCTTGAGATCGGCGCAGAAGGCCACGGCCATCTCCTCGGTGACGGCCGCGTTCTCGTCCTGAAGCTCGATCCGGGTGTCGCCCTTGACGATCTGGGTCCGGCGCGCCACGGGGAACAGCTTCTTGATCTCCAGCAGCTCCTTCTTGATGAGGGCCATGAGCTTGCGCTCGGAGGCCAAAATGCCTTCCAACTCCGCGATGCGCTTCTGCACGTCGTGATATTCCTTCTCGATGGCCACCAGCTCCAAATTGGTGAGCCGCTGCAGCCTGAGATCCAGGATGGCCTGGGCCTGGACCTCGGAAAGGCTGTAGGTCGCCATCAGCTTTTCCTTGGCTTCCTTGGGGGACTTGCTGCCGCGGATGAGCTTGATGACCGCGTCCACGTGGTCCACCGCCACCATGAGGCCCTCCAGGATGTGCTCCCGGCGGCGGGCGGTCTCCAGCTCGCACCTGGTGCGGCGGGTCACCACGTTCTTCTGATGGCCGATGAAGTATTTGAGGATGCTCTTCAGGTCCAGCTGCTGGGGCTTGCCCTCGGCGATGGCGGTCATGTTCACGCCGAAGGTGCACTGCAGGTCCGAATACTTGAACAGGGCCTGGAGGATCTTCTCCGGGTCCGCGTCCTTCTTCACCTCCACCACGGCCCGCATGCCCTGGCGGTCGCTCTCGTCCCGGATGTCGGCCACGCCTGCGAACATGGCCTTCTTCTCCTGGGTCACGGACAAAATCTTCTGCAGGGCCGCCGCCTTGTTGATGCCGTAGGGGATCTCGGTGATGACGATGAGGGTCTTGCCGTTCTTGAGCTGCTCGAAGTGGGTCTTGGCCCGCATGGTCAGCTTCCCCCGGCCGGTCTCGTAGGCCGCGGCGATCTCCGGAGAGTCGATGAGGTACCCGCCGGTGGGGAAGTCCGGGGCGGGCAGGATCTCCATGAGCTTCTTCAGGCTGATCTTGGGATCGTCGATCATGGCCACGGCCGCGTCGATGGCCTCCCCCGGGTTGTGGGGCGGGATGTTGGTGGCGAGGCCCACCGCGATGCCCGCGGCCCCGTTGATGAGCAGGTTCGGGAACCGGCCGGGCAAGAGGTCCGGCTCCTTCAGGGTGTCGTCGAAGTTCAGGGAGTAGTCCACCGTATCGAGGTCGATGTCCCTGAGGAGCTGCATGGCCGCGTCGGTCATCCGGGCCTCGGTGTACCGCATGGCGGCGGCGGTGTCCCCGTCGATGGAGCCGAAGTTGCCGTGGCCGTCCACCAGGGGCAGGCTCATGGCGAAGGGCTGGGCCATGTGGACCATGGCCTCGTAGACGGAGCTGTCGCCGTGGGGGTGGTATTTGCCCAGGCAGTCGCCCACGATGCGGGCGCTCTTGCGGTGGGGCTTGTCCGGGGACAGGCCCAGCTCCATCATGGTGTACAGGATGCGCCGCTGGACGGGCTTGAGGCCGTCCTCCACCCGGGGCAGGGCCCGCTCCAAAATAACGTGCTCCGCGTAGGGGATCATGGAGTCGTGCATGACCTCGTCCATGCTGCGGTAGAGGATGATCTCCTCCTTCTTCGGTTCTTCCGGTGTGTTCTTTTTCATTGCCGTTCTCTCAGCTTCTCAAATGCGGTCTTGTCCTTGTTGAAGTCGGCGTAGGAGAAGATGTACTCCTTCCGGGACTGGACCTTGTCCCCCATGAGCACCGTGACCAGGTGCTCCACGTCCGCCGCGTCCTCGATGTGCACCCGGGTCAGCCGCCGGGCCGCCGGGTCCATGGTGGTCTCCCACAGCTGCTCCGGGTTCATTTCGCCCAGGCCCTTGTACCGCTGGAGGGTGTAGTTCTTGCCGGCGGTCTTCAGCGCCTGCTTCAGGGCCGGATCGTCGTAGCAGTAGATGGGCTTTGCGTCCTTCTTCTGCACCCGGTAGAGGGGGGCCATGCCGATGTACACGTGGCCCTGGTTGATGAGCTCCCGCATGTACCGGTAGAAGAAGGTCAGCAGGATCGCCCTAATGTGGGCGCCGTCCTGGTCCGCGTCCGCCAGGATGATGACCTTGTCGTATTTCAGGTTCTTGATGTCGAAGTCCTCGCCGATGCCGGTGCCGAGAGCCGTGATGATGGAGCGGAACTCCTCGTTCTGCAGCACCTGCTCCAATCGCTTCTTCTCCACGTTCAGGGGCTTGCCCCTAAGGGGCAGAATGGCCTGGAACCGCCGGTCCCGGCCCTGCTTGGCGGAGCCGCCGGCGGAGTCGCCCTCCACGATGAACAGCTCGTTGATGGCGTAGTTCCGGCCGGTGCAGCTGGAGAGCTTGCCCACCAGAGGCGCGTTCTCCAGCTTGTTCTTCTCCCGGGCGTTCTCCTTGGCCTTGCGGGCGGCCTGCCGGGCCTTGCTGGCCTTGACGGCCTTGTCGGCGATGATGTTGGCCGTGGCGGCGTTCTTCAGATCCTCCAGGTACTTGCTCAGCTCCTGGGTGACCACCGCCTCCACGGCGGGCCGGGCCTCGGTGTTGCCCAGCTTGGTCTTGGTCTGGCCCTCGAACTGGATGTTCCGCATCTTCACGGACAGGACCACGGTGAGCCCCTCCCTAAAGTCCTCGCCGGCCAGGGAGGCGTCCTTGTCCTTGAGGATGCCGGTCCGGCGGCAGTAGTCGTTCATGCACTTGGTGAACGCCGCCTTGAAGCCGGTCTCGTGGGTGCCGCCCTCGGAGGTGGGGATGTTGTTCACGTAGGAGAACAGGTTCTCGTTGTAGCCGTCGTTGTGCTGGATGGCCAG
>CAMHDC010000167.1 GCA_946183765.1 uncultured Clostridia bacterium
GTCCAGACCCGGCTCATGGAGCTGGGCTACATGGACAGCGACGAGCCCACGGAGCACTTCGGCAGCATCACCGAGGCGGCCCTCATCCGCTTCCAGAAGCATAACGATTTGAACGCCGACGGGCATCTGGGCGAGGGCACCTGGCTCCTGCTCATGAACGAGGGCGTCCAGATCTGCGTCATGCAGGACGGCGACGCCGGCGACGACGTGGAGAGCGTCCAGACCCGCCTTTACGAGCTGGGGTACCTGGGCAAAAACTTCATCACCGGCACCTACGGCGAAAAGACCAGCGCCGCCGTGTCCGATTTCCAGAAGGCCAACGGCATCGATCCCGACGGCATGGTGGGCCACGAGACCATGGAGATCCTCTACGCCGACGACGTGGTGGGCAACTTCTTCTCCAAGGGCGAGGTGAGCGACACCATCGCCGCCTACCAGGAGCGGCTCAAGAAGCTGGGGTACCTGGCCGTGGACTACAAGGTGAAGGGCAAGATGGACGACGCCACCATCACCGCCATCCGCAAGTTCCAGGACAACAACAATCTGACCCCCGACGGGTGCCTGGGCCCCACCACCATGTCCGCCATGGACGCCAAGGACGCCAAGGCCTACACCCTGAAGCTGGGCATGAAGGGCTCCGACGTGAAGGCGGTGCAAAAGCGCCTGAAGGCCCTGGGGTATCTGACCACCAACGGCCAGGTCAACGGCTATTTCGGCGACGTGACGGAGAACGCCGTGGAGGAGTTCCAGCGGCGCAACGGCCTCAGCGCCGACGGCACCGTGGGCACCAAGACGCTGGAGAAGCTGAACAGCTCCTCCGCCAGGAAGGCCAAGGCCACGCCGAAGCCCACGCCCAAGGCCACCGCCAAGCCCAAAGCCACGGCCAAGACCACCACCAAGCCCGGCACCAACCCCAAGACCACCAAGCCCGGCACCAACGCTACCCCCAAGCCCACGAGCAGCAGCGCCCGGGGCGTGGACAAGCTGATCTCCATCGCCGAAAGCAAGATCGGCTGCCCCTATTCCCGGGGCGCCAAGGGGCCCAACCGGTTCGACTGCTCCGGCTTCGTCTACTGGTGCATGAAGCAGGCGGGCTTCAGCGGCGGCTATATGACCAGCATCACCTGGCGGACCACCAACCGCTACCCCCGGATCAGCAGCATGAGCCAGATCCAGCGGGGCGACATCCTGGTATTCAAGGGCAGCTCCATGGCCACGGGCCACGTGGGCATCTACCTGGGCGGCGGCAAGATGATCGACGCCAGCTCCGGCGCGGGCCAGGTGCGCATCACCAACTCTGTCCTTTCCGGCAGCTACTGGAAGCAGCACTTCCTCATGGCCTACCGCATCTACAACTGACGAAACCGCACATGGCGTCGGGGCATGTTCCCGGCGCCCTTTTCTATAGGGAGGATCTATGGCAAACAGTTGGATGGCCCGGGTGGCGGAGCTGTATTTTCGGCTTCAGCCCAAGCGCACCGAGGCCTGGTACCACCGGCATCTGTCCGCTTTGAAGGACGAGCCCCGGCCCGCGACGCCCCCGCCCCGGGGCGTGGCCTGCCGCACGGAGGACGGGCCCGGGGGGCGCGTCTTCTGGCTGAACGAGGCGGGCAAGGGGCCCTGCACCGTCTTCTACCTCCACGGCGGGTCCTATATCCACGACTTTTCCTACTTTCATTGGCGCTTTTTGAAGCAGCTGATCCGGCGCACGGACGCCGTCGTCTCGGCCCCGGCCTATGCGCTGGCGCCCTGGGGGACCTGGCGGGAGGCCTTCGACCTCTTTCTGCCCCTGTTCACCGCCTACGCCGCGGCCCATCCGGAGCGAAAGCTGATCCTCATGGGGGATTCGGCGGGCGGCGGTCTCGCCGCCGCGGCGGCGCTGGAGCTGCAGCGGACCGGGCAGCGGCTGCCCGACGAGCTGATCCTCCTGTCCCCCTGGATGGACGTGACCATCAGCGACCCGGATATCCGGCCCTTCCTGGCCCGGGACCCCTGGCTGACCCCCGCCCATCGGGCCTGCGGCAGATGGTGGGCCGGTGACCTGGATCTGCGGGACCCCCGGGTGAGCCCCGCCTACGGGGACTGGACCGGGATGCGCCGGGTGACCGTCTTCGCCGGGACCCGGGATATACTGAACCCGGACAGCGTAAAGCTTTTTTCCCGGCTGGACCCGGCCGGGGACAACGAGCTCGTCCTCAGCGAGGGGATGTTCCACGTCTACCCCCTGCTGCCCGTTCCCGAGGCGGACCGGGCGCTGGACGTGATCGTACACAAGATGCAGCGATAGGAGGTCAGCATGGCGGCGTTCGATTTCAAAAAGGAGTATAAAGATCTGTACCAGCCCAAGACGACCCCGTCGATCCTGACGGTGCCGCCCATGCGTTTCATCGCCGTCCGCGGCGCAGGGGATCCCAACGAGCCCGACGGCGACTACCAGCGGGCCCTGAACCTGCTCTACGGCGTGGCCTACACCCTGAAGATGAGCTATAAGACCGACTACCGGATCGACGGCTTCTTCGAGTACGCCGTACCGCCCTTGGAGGGGTTCTGGTATCAGGAGGGCGTGGACGGCGTGGATTACGGCCGCAAGGCGGATTTCCACTGGCTGTCCGTGATCCGGCTCCCCGACTTCGTCCGGGAGGAGGACTTTCGCTGGGCGGTGGACACGGCGACCCGAAAGAAGAAGCTGGACTTTTCCCCTGTGGCGCTTTTGACCCTGGACGAGGGCCTGTGCGTCCAATGCATGCACCTGGGGCCCTACGACGACGAGCCCGCCACCGTGGAGAAGATGCACCGCTTCTGCGCGGCGCAGGGGTACGCCCCGGACTTTTCCCAAACGCGGCTCCACCACGAGATCTACCTCAGCGATCCCCGTCGGGGAGACCCCCAAAAGCTCAAGACCGTGATCCGGCACCCCGTTCGGAGGGCATGATATGATCCTGACGGAAATAGAACAGGAGCTGTTTCGGCTCCGTGACCCCGGCTACCGGGAATTTCAGGCGAAGCTCATCCCCACCGTGGCCCCGGATCGTATGATCGGGGTCCGCACCCCGGCTCTGCGGGCCTACGCTAAGGCCCTGTCGAAGACGCCCGCAGGGGAATCCTTTCTGCGGGATCTGCCCCACGCCTATTTCGACGAGGACCAGCTCCACGCCTTCCTCCTTTCGGAGATGAAGGATTTTCACCGATGCCTTGCCGAGGTGGACCGGTTTTTGCCCTATATGGACAACTGGGCCACCTGCGATCAGCTGTCTCCCAAATGCTTCAGGAAGCACCGGGCGGAGCTGCTGCCCTGCATTCACCGCTGGATCGATTCCAGGCAGACCTACCCCGTGCGCTTCGGGGTGGGGATGCTGATGCAGCACTTTTTGGACGAGGATTTCGACCCGGTCTATCTCTCCTGGGTGAAGAAGATCGAATCCGGGGAATACTACGTGAACATGTTGCGGGCCTGGTACTTCGCCACGGCCCTCGCCAAGCAGTACGACGCCGCGGTGTGCTATCTGGAACAAGGGGCCCTGGACCCCTGGACCCACAACAAGGCCATCCAGAAGGCGGTGGAAAGCTATCGCATCACCCCGGCGCAGAAAGAATACCTGAAGAGTCTGAAGATAAGGAGCAGATGATGGCGTCCGGCAAAGAATATC
The DNA here is from genome assembly GCA_946183765.1 of uncultured Clostridia bacterium. Classification (GTDB taxonomy): domain Bacteria; phylum Bacillota; class Clostridia; order Christensenellales; family CAG-138; genus RUG472. Next base: position 3,648 of record CAMHDC010000167.1, read on the forward strand.
TGGAATATGTGCTGGAGCAGCTGTCTCTGGCGGAGGGCCTGCGCTGGCGGCCCATGATGGGGGAATATCTGATCTATTGCCGGGGCAGGCTGGTGGGCGGGGTCTACGACGACCGCCTTTTGGTGAAGCCCACCAAATCGGCCCTGGCGCTTCTTCCCGACGCGCCCCGGGAGGAGCCCTACCCCGGGGGCAAGCCCATGCTGCTGGTGACGGAGATGGAAAACAAAAGCTTCCTGCAGGAACTGCTGGAAGCTGT
>CAMHDC010000168.1 GCA_946183765.1 uncultured Clostridia bacterium
CGGGAGGACACCTTCATCAGCAACCGGGTCCGTCACGCCATCAAGTTCCATATCATCTCCTATGTGAGACCGGATGGAACTTACGTCGCCAGGAAGCTGGAGATGTTCTCCGATCAAGGCGCATACGCCTCCCATGGCCACTCCATAGCCGCCAAAGGCATGGGCTGCTTCCCTCAGATGTATCCCTGTCCCAACGTGGAGTGCGATGCGTATACGGTATATACCAACAAGTCCGTGGCCGGTGCCATGCGTGGCTATGGCATTCCGCAGGCCATGTTCGCTTACGAGAGCCATACGGACGACGTATGCAAAGCCCTGGGCCTTGACCCTGTGGAGTATCGCCGCAAGCACATCATGCCCGTCGGCTTCAAGGATGGGTTCTCCAAGAATGAGAACTACTATGACACCTACAATCAGTGCATGGACAAGGCCATCGCCTACATGGATTATTACAAAAAACGGGAGGAGTTCAAAGATCAGACAGGCCCCATCCGCAAGGGCATAGGCCTCTCCTGCTTCTGGTACAACACGGCCGTCTGGCCCATCTCACTGGAACATTCCTCCTGCCGCATGGTCCTCAATCAGGACGGCACCATCCAGCTGCAGGTCGGTGAAACTGAGATCGGTCAGGGCGCGGACACCGCTTACGCACAGATGGCGGCGGAGGTGATCGGGCTCAGGGATTATACCGACGTGCATGTAGTCTCCAATCAGGATACTGACGTGACCCCCTTCGGTCTCGGCGCTTACGCCTCCCGGCAAACCTACGTGTGCGGCTTCTCCATCACCCAAACAGGTTTGATCCTGCGGAAGAAGATTTTGGAATACGCCCATGAACTGACCAGGATGCCGGAGTATGATTTGGATATCGAGAACGGCAACATCATTCGTTCTACGGACGGTCGGGTGCTGATGCCTCTTTCCGACCTGGCTACGGAGGCATTCTACAGCCTGACCCACAGCGTCCATATCACGGCCGAGTCAACCTATCAGATCAAGTCCAACGCCTACTCCTTCGGCTGTTGCATCGCCGAAGTAGAGGTGGACGTGCCCCTGTGTCGAGCTCAGGTCAAGAAGATCATCAACGTACACGACTGCGGCAAGCTGATCAACCCTGCCTTGGCGGAAGCCCAGGTGGAAGGCGGCATGAGCATGGGCATCGGATACGCCCTATCTGAACAGCTTCTGTATGATCCAAAGACCGGGCGCGGCCTCAACAACAATCTGCTGGATTACAAGCTGTCCACCACGCTGGATCACCCCCACCTGGAGGCCCAATTCGTGGAGAATCCCGAGCCAACCAACCCCTTCGGCACCAAGGCTTTAGGCGAGCCGCCTGCCACGCCGGTTGCTCCCGCCATTCGTAACGCCATTCTGAATGCCACCGGCGTCGCCGTGGACGATCTGCCCATGAATCCCAAGGTACTGTTCAAGCGTTTCAGCGAGGAGGGACTCATTCGCGACCCCTGGAGAGAGGAGAAATAAGCCATGTACGATATGAAAGAACTGTATGAAGCCTTCTCTGTCAAGGAGGCTATCGAGCTAAGACTGGCCCATCCGGAAGCTCAGATCATCGCCGGCGGCTCCGATGTGCTGGTGCAGATGCGAGAGGGCAAACGTGCCGGGAAAGAGCTTATCTCCATCTATCTCATCGATGAGCTGCGGGGCGTATCTTTGGACGAAAACGGTGCGATTCGTATCGGCTCCCTGACCAGCTTCTCTCACATCACCCGGGACCCCATCATTCAGAAATACATCAACGTATTGGGCGAAGCGGTGGACTTGGTGGGTGGGCCCCAGATCCGCAATATCGGCACCATTGGCGGCAACACCTGCAACGGCGTCACCAGCGCTGACTCCGCCTCCACCCTTCACGCCTGGGAAGCGATCATAGAGCTTACCGGTCCCAACGGCAAGCGATTGGTGCCTATCAAGGATTTCTACATTAAGGCCAGCACCGTGGATATCCGGGAGGGTGAGATCCAGACCGCTATCCTCATTCCCCAAGAGAGCTATGAGAACACTTTCGGCTACTACTACAAATACGCCATGCGCAACGCCATGGATATCGCCACCACTGGCTGCTCCGTAAACGTACGCCTGTCTCCTGACAAGAAGGCTTTCGATCGGGTACGCATCGCCTACGGCGTGGCGGGTCCTGTGCCCATGCGGGCGCCGTCAGCGGAAGCTCTCATTCAAGGCAAGGCTCTTACCATGGAGAATGCGGAGGCCTTCTCTCTCGAAGTGCTTAAGGATATCAATCCTCGTGATTCCTGGCGAGCGCCGAAAGCGTTCAGGCAGCATATCGCCGTAGAGATGGCTAAGCGCTGCCTCATCGAAGCTACCAAGCGCTGTGGAGGTGAAATCAAATGAAAGATCAATACAGGCTCATTGAATTCAATCTGAACGGCAAGGACGTGGCCTGCATGGTGGACTGCCGTGCCTCCCTCACCGATATGCTCCGCAACGACTTTAGGCTGACATCCGTGAAAAAGGGCTGCGAGGTGGGTGAATGCGGCGCCTGCAACGTGATCATTGACGGGGAATGTTACAACTCCTGCATATACCTCGCGGTTTGGGTGCGCGGCAAGCATGTGCGCACACTGGAGGGGCTCATGGGACCCAACGGCGAACTGTCTGACATCCAGCAGGCATTCATCGATGAAACGGCCGTTCAGTGCGGTTTCTGCACGCCCGGTTTCATCATGTCTGCCGTAGAGATATTGGAGAGCGGCAAGCTTTACACCCGGGACGAGCTTCGAAAGCTGCTGTCCGGCCATCTGTGCCGCTGCACCGGCTACGAAAATATTCTCAACGCCGTCGAAAAGACCATGAAAAAGCGGCTCGGCATTACCGAATGAGCGAACGAAAAAAGAGCCTTCGAGAAAATGATCTCGGAGGCTCTTTTCATTTATACGAATCAAGATTCCTGAGGTATGGTGGAAAGCCGAACAGCGATAGCCCGTATCACATTGCACAGCTCCACCCCGTCCCGCCATTCCACGGGAATAGCTCCTGCGCCCAGCAGCATGCCCATAATGTTTCCGCAGATGGAACCGGTAGAATCGGAATCGCCGTCGTGATTCACAGCAAGGCGAACGGCTTGCGCATAGTCCGTCGGAAAGCTCAATGCGCTGTATACGGCGATAGCCAGGGCTTCTTCCCCTACCCACCCTTCGCCTAATTCGCGAATAGTCGGCGCACAGGGACGTCCTTCCGCCGCCAGCTCCACCGCTTTTTGCAATGCATCATGGGTGCTTTCGGCATCCGCCACCTGATCCAATTCCTCGATAAGGTCATTCACAGCGTCCGGCAGAGATTGACCGTAATACAGCTTTTGCAGCAGTTGGGCTAATGCACCTGCCGAAATATAGCCGCCGGGATGACCGTGCGTAATAGCTGCGACTCTGCAGCCCAAATCGAAAGCGTTGGGAAATACGGCGCAGGGCGCCGCTCGCATGACGCCGCCGCAGCCGCGGCTGTGATTGATGGGATCAGAAAGAGTGCCCATCTTTCCTGAGCTGATGCTGGACAGGCAGGTGTTTCCGGGAGCGCGGGCGGCAAACAGTTTCGGCTCGTTCAGCAAACCGCCCTCGTATTTCGCACCGGGCATTTTTGAATGAGTCTGTGTAAAATACCACCGTAAATACGACCGATAAACGCTCTTCACCAAAGATTTACCCTGCCGATGAGCGTTGAGAAGCCCTTCTGCCGTAAATAGGGTCATCTGCGTATCGTCAGAGATCAAATTGCTGCTGGAAAGATCGCGAACGCCAGCACCGCCGTAGTACCGCGTAATGTCGGTATAGCGCATGAATTCCACAGGATACCCCATGGCATCCCCGATGGCGCCGCCCAAAAGGCAGCCGATCATGCGACTCTTACGACCGGGCACGAGTACTT
>CAMHDC010000169.1 GCA_946183765.1 uncultured Clostridia bacterium
CGTCGCCGATCTCCAGGATGGACACATCGAAGGTGCCGCCGCCCAGATCGTAGACCATGATCTTCTGATCGTTCTCTTTATCGAGACCGTAGGCCAAGGAAGCGGCCGTGGGCTCGTTGATGATACGGAGCACTTCGAGACCCGCGATACGGCCGGCGTCCTTGGTGGCCTGACGCTGGGAATCCGTGAAGTAGGCGGGCACGGTGATGACCGCCTGGGTCACCTTCTCACCGAGATACGCTTCCGCGTCCTGCTTCAGCTTTTGCAGGATCATGGCGGAGATCTCCTGGGGCGTGTAGTCCTTGCCGTCGATGTGGACCTTGCGGTTGCTGCCCATATCCCGCTTGATGGAAGCCACGGTGCGGGTGGGGTTGGTGATGGCCTGGCGCTTGGCGATGGTGCCTACGAGACGCTCGCCGTCCTTGAACGCCACCACGGAAGGCGTGGTACGCGCGCCCTCGCTGTTGGGGATAACGACCGGTTCACCGCCCTCCAGGACGGAGACGCAGGAATTGGTAGTGCCTAAATCGATACCGATGATTTTACCCATAGTTTTCTTTTCCTCCTGATAATTGCTATAGTCTATGCTTGTTCAGCTTCGCCTTTTCTATTGCGGGCTTGGCTGTTTTTTCTTTATTCGGAAACTTTGACCATGCTGTGCCGCAGGATCTTGTCGCCCATCTTATATCCCTTCTGGAGCACCGCCAGGATCGTTTCGCTCTCCACGCCGTCCGCCGCTTCGGAAAGGACTGCGTTATGGAGGTTGGGATCGAACTTGCCCTCCGCTTCGATCTCGGCGAGACCCAGCTTTTTGAGCTCGTCGGTGAACTTGCGGTAGACCAGCTTCACGCCCTCCACCCAGGCTTCGTCCGCCTTGTCGGCGTTGGCCATGATCCTGTCAAAATCGTCCAGGGAGGGGAGCAGCTCCGTGACCGCGTCCCGCTTGCCGTTCTCGTAGCTCTCGGCCCGAACGCTGTTGTTCCGGCGGCGGTAGTTCTCGAAGTCCGCCTGGTTCCGCTGCAGCAGCCGTACGGTATCGTCCAGCTCCTGCTGCTTCTTATCCAGTTCCTCCTGAAGCTTCTTCAGCTCCTCGTTCTCCACCGGCTTTTCTTCGGTCGCTTCCACGGGGGTCTCGGTCGCCTTTTCTTCAACCTTCTTCTTGTTCTTCGACATCAGTCTTCCTCCAAAAGATTCGTTAAGATACTGCCTAAGCTCTTTCTCATATAATCCAGCACGGAGACCACCTTGCCGTAGGGCATTCGGGTGGGTCCGATGACGCCCATGGTGCCCACCGGCATGTTGCCGATCCGATAAGTGGCGGTGACCAGGCTGCAGTCGCTGAAGATGTCCTCCCCGAGCTCACTGCCGATGCGGAAGCTGATTTCGAAGGGACCGGCGTTCTTCAGCATCTGATACATGGAATCCTTCTTCTCCACCGCCGCCAGCAGCTGCCGCGCCCGGTCGATGTCGGAATAGGCGGGGAAGTCAAGCATGTTGTTGGCTCCCGACAAAGCGATCCGATGGGCGTTGGCGCCCGGCGCCGTTTCCATGGTCTCCACCAGGTCCGTCAGGAAGGTGCCCCGATCCTGCAGCTCGCCGCCCAGCTCCTTCATCATCCTGTCCCCTACCTCGATCATGCGGCAGTTGTAGTACCGCTGGGAGATGATGCGAGAGATGCGGTCCAGCTCGTCCGCGCCCATCTCGACGGGCACGCGGATCACGGAATCCCTTGCGACGCCCGCATCCGTGACCACCACCACCAGGGCGTAGCCTTCGGCCAAAGGCACCAGCTGCAGATGGCGCAGCCGGTTGGTGCTGCTTTCGGGCATCATGACCAGGGCTGTGTAGTGGGTGATGCGGGACAGGACGCTGGCGGTCTCCCGCATGACGGCGTCCAAACCCTTCACCTTGCTCTGGCAATAGGCTGACATGACCTTGATCTCGTCCTCCGTGAGGTTGGACCGCTGCATCATGTTGTTGACGTAGAGGCGGTATGCCTTGTCGGAGGGGATACGGCCGGCCGAGGTGTGCGGCTGCTCCAGATACCCCAGGTCCTCCAGATCCGCCATCTCGTTGCGGATAGTGGCTGAGGAGAGCTTAAAGGAGGGGTTCTGGCTCAGGACCTTGCTGCCCACCGGGGCGCCGGAAAGAATGTATTCATCCACGATCGCTCTCAAAATTCTGAGCTTTCTCGGATTCAGGTCCATACCGTTTCCTCCTTTCTTTAGCACTCCGTTCGCCTGAGTGCTAATCACTGTACAGAATGTACCACCATTATTACCCAATGTCAAGCAAATGACCGGCGCACAATGTGAAATGAAGGTGAATTCAAAACAACAAAAATCGCCCCTTGGGGCGGCAGAGGAAAGGAAAACAATTACATTATTTATCTGAAATAGCACAGGGCGGTGTTGAGATGGTCCATGCCCTGCGCCGTCAGGGCGTAGCGGGTGGAGTCGTCCTGCCACCAGCCGCACGCTTGGACGTTCAGCCATGCGTCCGGAAATGCCTTTTCCAAAGGTATGCCGAAGCGATCCAGGAAAGCACGGCTGGGGATGCCCCTGACTTTGCGGAGCCCCAGCATGATGACTTCAAACATTTCCTCCTTGCGGTCGATAGGAAGGGTCTCGGCGGTGGGGAGCTTTTGCCGCTTGAGCTTGCGGAGATACTCCGGTATGCTTTCGGTATTGGACCAGCGCAACCATTCCTCCTGGCCCTGTGCTGAGGAATGGGCGGCCACACCGAAGCCCAGATAGGGGGCGTCGTCCCAATAGATCAGGTTGTGACGGCATTCATAGCCGGGCTTGGCGAAGTTCGAAACCTCATATCGCTCATAGCCACGCTGCTTAAGATAGGCCATGCCCGCATCCTCCATGTCCGCTACGGCGTCCTCATCGGGCAAGCGAATCTCTCCCGCCCGCACCTGCCGATACAGAGGCGTGCCCTCCTCCAAAATGAGGGCGTAGGCGGAGATGTGCTCCGGCCCCAGGTCACAGACCTTTTGCAGAGTGTCCAAATAGTCCCCCTGAGTCTGGCCGGGAAGGCCGTGCATCAGATCCACGTTGATATTTTGAAATCCAGCGTCCCGGGCGGCGCCATAGGCGGTCAGAAATTGCTCAAAGGAATGTATGCGGCCTACCGCTTTGAGCAAATCGTCGTTGGCGGATTGAAGCCCCAGGGACAGGCGGTTGAACCCCGCGGCGCGGAGCTTCACGAAGTCGGCATAGGTCGCCGTGCCCGGATTGCATTCCACGGTGATCTCCGCATCGGATCGGACCTCATAGGTACGGCGAACGGTGTCCAGGATGCGCACCAGCGCTTCCGCGGGCAGCGCCGTGGGCGTGCCGCCGCCGAAGAAAACAGAAGGGACCGGCCCCGCGTAGGGAAGCCGATCCCGACTAAGCTCGATTTCACGGCACAGGGCGTCCGGGTACTGCTTCGCCGTATCGTCGCGAGGCACGGAGCAGAAGTCGCAGTAAGCGCACTTTCTTACACAATAAGGAATGTGGACGTAGACGCCGGTCATCCGTTGATCCTCAGCACGCTCATGAAGGCATCGCTGGGCACGGACACGGTCCCCACCTGGCGCATGCGCTTCTTGCCCTCCTTCTGCTTCTCCAGCAGCTTCTTTTTCCGGGAGATGTCGCCGCCGTAGCACTTGGCCAGCACGTCCTTGCGGACGGCCTTGACCGTCTCCCGGGCGATGATCTTGCCGCCGATGGCCGCCTGGACGGGTATCTCGAACTGCTGGCGCGGGATCACGTCCTTCAGCTTTTCGCAGACCGCCCGGCCCTTGGGATAGGCCCGGTCCTTGTGGACGATGGTGGACAGGGCGTCGCACATGTCGCCGTTGAGGAGGAAATCGAGGCGCACCAGA
>CAMHDC010000170.1 GCA_946183765.1 uncultured Clostridia bacterium
TCGTTGTCGTCGTTGCCGAAGGCCGCGATGGCCTCCTGGGGCACGTTCAGCCGTTCCGCCAGGAATCGGAGGGCGCTGCCCTTGCTGACGCCCCGGACGGTGATCTCCGTCATCCGGTTGGAGCCCGAGACGGTGAACCGACCGTCGGCTTCCGCCTGGGCTCGAAATGTGCGTTCCTCTTCCGCACGGGCGGGGATACAGATCACCTTCTCCGCCCCGGCGTCGGGACGCGCCAGGTAGTCGCCCCAGCCCTCCACGGTCCGGGTGTGGAGGGGGTACATGTAGTATCGCCAAAAGTACTTCTTCGTGTCGCTGAGCCAGTCGGTCTTGGGCCGCTGCAAAGGCGCCTGCCGAGACAGGAAGGTGGTGCTGCCGATGTTCACGGAATACCGGCAGCCGAACCGGTCCCCCAGGTCCATCAACGCCTTCAGCTCCGCCCCGGACAGGGTCTTCTCCTGCAGGGGCGACCCGCCGGCCGGGGCCACCAGGGCCCCGTTGGAGCAGATGAGGTAATCCACCAGCCGGGGGCTTTTCAGCCGCAGGGGCACGGTGCCCCGGTGCCGCCCCGTGGCGATGACCACCCGGACGCCGTTTTTGCGCAGGGTCCGTAGCATCCGAACGGCTTCCCCGGTCAGGGCTCCGTGCTGAAGGAGCGTCCCGTCCAGATCGAACACGGCCATCTGTACGCCCGTCACGAGGCCTGCTCCTTTCCTGGGACGGCGGCCGCTCTGGATTTGATAAAGTAGTTGGCGTAGAGGGCCAGCGTGACCAGCATCACGATGGCGCACAGGATCAGCATGCCGTTGATCCAGCTCTCCGGTATCTTGGGGAAGGCGAACATGATCATGAGGCAGGTGGTGGTGATGACGGTGCAGGCCTTGCCGTACCACCGGGCGCTGAAGGCCTGTCCGGTCTGCTTCATAGACCGGGCGCCGATATACGCCTGGGTCAGCTCCTTGACGGCCATGAACCCGAACAGGAGGAACACCTGGGGATGATTCCGGGCCACGCACACCAGGGCCGCTCCCTGGGTCAGCTTGTCGGCCAGAGGGTCCAGCATCTTGCCCAGGTCCGTCACCATGTTGAACCGGCGGGCGATCTGCCCGTCCAGGATGTCGGAGGCCGCGGAAACGCCGAACACGATCAGGGCGGCGATGGTCCGCCCCTTCCAGTACAGCGCCACGATAAAGGGGATCAGCAGCAGCCGAAACAGGCTGATGAGATTGGGGATGCTCCAGATCTGACTGCGGTCTTTCACGGGAACAAAGAACTCCTTGCTTAGACTATACGTATATGTAGTATACACGCAACCCACCGGAAAAGCAAACCGCCGCGACTGCTTTCCCGGGGGAAAATAGTGAATAATTGGAAAACACGATCCCTTTTCCCATCGGCGTCCGCAGACGAAAAGCCCCCCTCGCGAAAGGGGGGATAAGGGGATCGCCTTTTGAAAGGTCAGATGGATTCAGGCACCTTGGCCCACACGTCGTCCTTGAGCTTTTGGATGAGGGCGGCGATCCGGGCGGGGGCGTCCAAAAGGGCCACGTCCTCCTTGACGGACTTGTCCCGGGTGGCAAGCTCGATCACGCCGCGGCCCAAAGTCTTGGGGCTGATGATGACCCGCACCGGGCAGCCGAACAGGTCCGCGTCGGAGAACATGAACCCGGCGGATACGGCCCGATCGTCCAGCAGCACCTCGGTGCCGGCTTTCGTGAGCTCGTCGTAGAGCTTGGCGGCTTCCGCCTTCACCTCGGCGTTGTCAGCCCGAAGGGCGCAGATCTCCACCTCCCAGGGGGCGATGGTGATGGGCCAGATGGGCCCGTACTGGTCGTGCTTCTCCTCGCAGACGGAGGCCATGAGCCGGCCTACGCCGATGCCGTAGCAGCCCATGATGGGGTTGACCCGGTTGCCGTTCTCGTCGTCATAGGTCATGCCCATGGCTTCGGTGTACCGGCGGCCCAGCTGGAAGATGTTGCCCACCTCGATGCCCCGGCGGATCTGGATGCTGTGCTTGTGGCAGCTGGGGCACTCGCCGCCGGCCTGGGCCTTGCCCAGATCCACGTACACGGTGTCTGCAGGCAGGTCCCGGCTGGGCGTGAAGCCCGTCAGATGGTAGGCCTCCTTGTTGGCGCCGCAGATAAGGTTGGTGGCGCCTACCAGGGATCGGTCGAAGAGCACCGTGGCCTTGGCGGAAAGCTCCACCGGCCCGATGTTCCCGGCGCAGAGGTTGGCGTTCTCGATGTCCACGGCGGGGTGGACGGCTGCTTTCAGATAGTTGGTGAGCTTGGTCTCGTTCACCTCGATGTCGCCCCGGGTGAAGATGAGCACGTAGCTGTCGTCCTCGTTGCGCTGGTAGACCACGGCCTTGCAGCTCTTCTCCGCCTTGCTGCCCAAAAGGAGGCATACGTCCTCGATGGTCTTCGCTTCCCCGGTATAGACCGTCTCCAGGGGCTTGAGCACCGGGTCCGCCTCGTTGCGGACGATGCACTCCGCCGCCTCCATGTTGGCCCGATAGCCGCACTCGGGGCAGATGACCAGGGTGTCCTCGCCGATGTCGGTGAGGAGCATGAACTCGTGGCTCACCTTGCCGCCCATCATGCCGGAGTCGGACTTGACGGCGATGACCTCCGGGATGCCCGCCCGGGCGTAAATGCGCTCGTAGGCCCGGTAGCACCGGTCGTAATACTTCTCCAGGTCCGCCTGGGAGGTGTGGAAGGAGTAGGCGTCCTTCATGGTGAACTCCCTCACCCGGATGAGGCCGCCTCGGGCGCGGGGCTCGTCCCGGAACTTGGTCTGGATCTGATAGATCATGAAGGGGTACTTCTGATAGGTGCTCGCGATGTTGTTGGCCATGTGGACGGCGGCCTCTTCATGGGTCATGCCCAGGCACATGTCCGCTCCGGACCGATCCTTGAAGCGAAGCATCTCGCTGCCGATGCTCTCCCAGCGGCCGGAGGACTGCCAGAGGCTGGCGGGCATGGTCACGGGGAAGAGGACCTCCTGCCCGTCGATCCGGTCCATCTCCTCCCGGAGGATGCGCTCGATCTTGTTCTGAATGCGCTTGGCGGGGGGCAGCAGGGAATAGATGCCGTTGCCCACCTGTTTCATATATCCGCCGCGGGTCATGAGATTCTGGCTCTCGATGTCCGCGACCCGATCCTTATACCGTTCGCCCAAAAGCTGGCTGACTTTCATGATGTACCTCTCTTGCTTTTCTTTGCGTTTCGCCTATTATACCACACAATTTCAGGATTACCAGCGCTTTTTGTGTACATATCCAAAAAGATGGGCTATAATGGAGTCATGTGGAAGAAACGACTTGTCTTTATGATCCTTTCGGCCCTGCTGCTCTCGGGCTGCCAAAGCGCGTCCTCTGACCGGGAGGCGCCGCCCGCAGCGGCGATTGCCCCCGCGCCCACCTTCACCGCCGCCCCCGCCAAAGCGCAGGAGGCGGTGATCGCCGCGCCTTCGGCCCAGCCCACCGTGACGCCGGTGCCCACGCCGGAACCTACGCCCACCCCCAGCCCCGTGCCCACGCCCACCCCCGAACCCACGCCCACCCCGGACCCCTACGAAGGGCAGAAACGGGTGAACCACAAGAAGGACGATCGGTTCTTCTACGTGACGCTCACCGACGAGCTGAAGGAGCGCATCACGGGCATGAGTTACCCGGCCCCCGATCAGCCCTGCCGGGTGAGCTACGACGATCTTCGGTACGTGCGCATCCTCTATGTGGACTTCGACGGCGCGGAGCAGGAGGGGGAGCTGATGGTGAACCGGCGGGTGGCGGACGATGTGATCGACATCTTCTATAAGCTGTATGTGAAGCAGTATCCCCTGGCCTCCGTGAAGCTGGTGGACGACTT